>JAFMJA010000049.1 GCA_017853735.1 Burkholderiaceae bacterium
CAAGGTGCTGACCGGCGGTGTCGACGCCAACGCCCTGCAGCGGCCCAAGCGCTTCCTGGGTGCTGCGCGCAATGTCGAGGAAGGTGGCTCGCTCACCATCATCGCCACTGCCCTGATCGACACCGGCAGCCGCATGGACGAGGTGATTTTTGAAGAGTTCAAGGGCACCGGCAATTCCGAGATCCACCTTGACCGTCGCCTGTACGAAAAACGCGTCTTTCCCTCCATCCAGCTCAGCCGCAGCGGCACCCGCCGCGAGGAACTGTTGCTGCAACCGGAAATCCTGCAAAAAACACGCATCCTGCGCCAATTTCTCTACAACATGGACGAAATCGAGGCCATGGAAATGGTGCTCAAGCAGATGCGCGCCACCAAGAACAACAACGAGTTCTTTGACATGATGCGCAGGGGCGGCTGAACGCCTGCGCGGGGAACACCCCCCGATCGGCCATGACAAACTAGCTATAATCGAGGGTTTTCTGCGGAAAGTAGTCGAGATTGGCTCGCCCGGCTCCCGCATCCAGAGGAAGAAACATGAAAGAAGGCATCCACCCGAATTACCGTGAGGTCTGCTTTGTTGACCTGTCCAACGGCTTCAAGTTCGTCACCCGCTCCTGCGTCAACACCAAAGAAATGGTCAAGATGGACGACGGCCGCGAACTGCCGCTGTTCAAGCTCGACACCTCCAGCGAGTCGCACCCTTTCTACACCGGCACCCAGAAATCTGTCGACAATATGGGCGGCCGCGTTGAGAAATTCCGCAACCGCTTTGGCAAATCTGCCGCCAAGTAACCCGCCAGCGTCCCGCATCACAGGGCAGCCCGGGTAACCGCGCTGCCCTTTTGCTTGATGATCAGCGGCTCCAGAACCGTCGCCCCAGCCCCGCGTGAACCAGCCCCGCCCAGCCATCGTTGCTCAAGGATCCGTGCGGCGGCTGCCCCGCATGGCCCTGCTGCTGTTTTGCCTGGCTTATCTCTTGCCGGGCTTTATTGGCCGGATGCCCTGGCGCAGTGCCGACATCAGCGCCTTTGCCTATATGCGGGAGTTGGCACTGGGTCATACCGACTGGCTGGCCCCCCTGCTGGGCAGTCGAGCTCCGGAAGTTGATGCGCTCCTGCCCTACTGGCTGGGTGCCTGGGCACTGCAGATCGCTCCGGCCTGGATCGCGCCAGATTTCATCGTGCGCATGCCCTTTATCGGCTTGTTGGCCCTGGCACTGGCGGGCACCTGGTACGGCTGCTACTGCCTGGCGCGCAGCCCACAGGCTCAGCCGGTGGCGTTTGCCTTTGGCGGTGAGGCCCAACCCAGGGACTACGCCCGTGCGATTGCCGATGGCGCCCTGCTCGCGCTGATCGCCTGCCTGGGCCTGGCCCAGCTGTCCCATGAGACCACACCCGCCCAGGCGCAACTGGCTTTCAGTGCCCTGGCGTTTTATGCAATGGCCGCCCTGCCCTATCACCGCAGCAGCGCCTTTCTGGCCGGCGCAGCGGGTTTTGCCGGCCTGACCCTGTGCGGCGCCCCGACCGTGGCCCTGTTGCTGGCTGCTGGCGCTGGCTTGCTGAACTGGCTGAGTCCAAGCGCGCCAGCGCAGAACGCGCAGGCGTCTGGTCAAGCCTTCAACCGCTGGTTGCCTGTGTTCTGGGTTGCGCTGGTGGTGGTGCTTGCCAGTGTTATGGATGTCTGGCGCTGGCGCCTTCAATTTCCAGCTGGGCTGGACTTCTGGCAAGACCGGGGCAGCCTGTTGCTGTGGTTCACCTGGCCCGCCTGGCCGCTGGCGCTCTGGACGCTCCTGCGCTGGCGCAGACAACTGCTCAGCCTGCGGCCTCAACAGCATCTGGCCCTGCCCCTGTGGTTTGCCCTGGTCCACCTGGGCACCACCTTGATGACCTCCGCCGGAGACCGCGCCCTGCTGCTGGCTCTGCCCCCCCTGGCGGTGCTGGCAGCCTTTGCCCTGCCCACATTGCGGCGCAGCCTGTCAGCCCTGATCGACTGGTTCACCCTGCTGTTCTTCACCGGTTGCGCCACCATCATTTGGGTGGTCTGGCTGGCCATGCACACCGGCGTGCCTCCCCAGCCAGCCGCCAATGTGGCCCGCTTGTTGCCTGGATTCGAGCCCCGCTTTGTCATCCTGCCCTTTGTCTTTGCGGTGCTGGCCACCCTGACCTGGGCCTGGCTGGTGCATTGGCGGGTCGGACGTCACCGTGCGGCAATCTGGAAAAGCCTGGTCCTGCCCGCCGCAGGCGCTGCCCTGTGCTGGCTGCTGCTGACCACACTGTGGATGCCTGCCCTGGACTATGCCCGCTCTTACCTGCCCCTGGTGCGCCAGATCGAGTCAACCGTGCAAGCCGACCGATGCCTGCAGATTTTTGGCTTGAGCCGTGGCCTGGAGGCTGGCTTTGGCTATCACTCCGCGCTTCAACTTGAGCCCGTCAGTGACCACGCCAGCTGCCCCTGGCTGCTGATCGAGCGTGACATCGTCCAGCAGACGCCTGAAATTGTGAGTCCGGCACGCTGGCAGCGCCACAGCGCCTGGGCCCATCCGCGAGAAGGCGAGGAAGATCATGTGCTCTTCAAACGGCTGCCAGCTGCTGCCTCCAAGTGAACCGACCTGAGCTGCAGCGCATCTCGCGCCATGCCGGCACCATTCTGGTGGGCCAGCTGGCCACCATGGCCTTTGGCGTGACCGACACCATCGTCGCCGGCCGCTACGCAGAGAGTGCACTGGCCGCGCTCTCGGTGGGAACCGCCATTTACATGAGTGTTTATGTGGCATGCATGGGTGTGCTGCAGGCTTTGCTGCCAGTCTGGTCTGAGCTGCATGGGGCGCAAAAACCGCTGCAGCTGGGCTTTTCCTTTCGCCAATCGATCTACCTGATGCTGGCCATCACCGTGCTGGGCATGGCGATCCTGCTGCAGCCCGGCGCGCTACTGGACTGGGCAGAGGTTCCTCTGGCACTGCGCACGGAGGTGGTGAGCTATCTGGCTGTGCTGGCCCTAGCCTTGTTGCCAGCACTTTTGTTCAGGCTGTATGGCACTCTCAATCAAAGCCTGGGCAAGCCGCGCATGGTGACCTGGCTGCAAATCGGATCCCTGGCCTTCAAGGTGCCCTTGTCGATCTGGTTCACCTTTGGCGGCTTGGGCTTAGAGGCGCGTGGCGTGATCGGATGCGCTCTGGCCACCCTGCTGGTGCAGTGCCTGATGTTGCTGGTGGCGATTTGGCTGCTGGCCACACGAGAGCTCTATCGTCCCTATCGTTTGCTGCAACGGATGGAACGGCCCCATGGCCCAACCCTGAAAAACTTCGCCTACCTGGGCATTCCCAGCGGCCTGACCATTCTGGTGGAGGTCACCTCCTTCACCCTGATGGCGCTGTTCGTGGCCCGCCTGGGTACCACCGCTGCGGCCAGTCATCAGATCGCTGCCAATCTGGCGGCAGTCCTCTACATGGTGCCATTGGCCATTGGCATTGCCACCAGTGCGCGTACCAGCTACTGGCTGGGCGCAGACCAGCCTGCCCAGGCTCGTCATGCCATCCAGCTGGGTTTTGCCCTGGTGCTGGGCTGCGCAGTGCTGCTGGCCTGTTCTCTGGTGCTGCTGCGCACACCCCTGGCCAGCATCTACGCGCGCAGCCCCGAGGTTGTCGCTCTGGCGGTGCCTTTGCTGCTTTGGACCGCTGGCTTTCATCTGTTTGATGGCCTGCAGGCGCTGGGGGTGTTCATTTTGCGCTGCTACCGCATCACGCTGACGCCATTTCTGATCTATGCGGTGCTGCTCTGGGGGCTGGGACTGTTTGGCGGTTACCGGCTCGCCTACCATGGTCTGGGGCCCTGGCCCGCCATGCATAGCCCTGCTGCATTCTGGATCGCCGGCATGCTGGCCTTGTCACTGGCCAGCCTGGCCTTCTGGCTGATGATCTGGCAGGTGATGCGACGCGCACGCTAAGTCGGTCTGACAGACTTGCCGATCAACGATGCGGAAGGCCCGGCTACGCTTTTTCAGGGCCCTGCTCGGCCCCACCCCTCAGCGCCCTGCTTCCCAGCCATGACGGTTCTGGCCGGGACTACTCCGCTTCAACTCCGGCGGCCTTCAGAATCTTGGCCATCTCTGGCGATTGGGCACGAATTGTTTCGGTCACTTTCTCGGGTGCACTATGTTCAGTGTTCACGCCCAGCCTGGCATATGCCTCACGCACATCGCTCAGTTGCATGATTCTGCCGAGTTCGCCGTTAAGGCGGCTGATGATGGCCTCAGGCGTTCCCCGTGGGGTGACGATGGACCACCACACACCCGATTCAAAGCCCGGGATGCCGGATTCGTTCATGGTGGGCACTTCAGGCAGTGCTGCCGAGCGCTGCGCGCTGGTCACCGCAATTGCGCGCAGCTTGCCCGACCGGATCTGCGGCATGGCTGGCACCATGTCGGAGAACACCATCTGGGTCTGACCAGCGACCAGGTCGGTGACCGCCTGGATCGTGCCCTTGTACGGGATGTGCACGATGTTGACGCCCGCCGCACTCTTGTACATTTCCCCGCTGATGTGCGACTGAATGCCTTTTCCGCCCGAGCCAAAATTGAGCTTGCCCGGGTTGGCGCGGGCAAGTGCCGTCAACTCTGCCAGTGTGGTGACTGGCACGGACGGATGCACGACCAGCACTTGCCCGGCACTGGCCACCATTGACACCGGCGAAAAATCACCTGTTGGATCAAAGGGCAGCTTGCGAAACAGGTGCGGGTTGGTGACCACCGTACTGCTGTTGGACAGCAGCAGCGTGTAGCCATCAGGGGCGCTCTTGGCCCCAGCCTCATGACCGATATTGCCACTGGCACCCGCACGGTTGTCCACCGTGACGGGCTGCTTGAGAGCCTCGGACAGACGTGCGGCGATCAGGCGCGCCAGCACATCGCTGGTGCCCCCCGGTGGAAAGGGCGCTATCAATTTGATCGGTCGATTCGGGTAGGGCGCTTGCGCGTGGACCAGCGCTGAGGCACAGGTGAGCGCAAGGAAGGCGCCAAACATGGCGCGGCGGAAAAACAAGGCAGTGAACATAGGCAACCTTTACATGCTGACTTGGCAGCAAAACGAAAAGCCAGTCTAATCCAATTTTCTGCCTGCAAGGCCCGCCAAAACCCGTTTCAGCAATGCAACTGTCGCGTGGGCAAAGGAAGGATTGGCAGGCCTATTGGTAGGCCTATTGCTACGAGGGCTGATGCGCAGGCTCAGCAACATGGTGCAGCCGGTGGACCGGAAAACCGATGGTGAAGCTCGATCCTCTGCCGGGGGTGCTTTCGATGTGCAGTTCAGCGCCGTGGCGCTGCGCCACATGCTTGACAATGGCTAGGCCCAGGCCGGTGCCGCCGCTGTCACGTGAGCGGCTGCGATCCACCCGGTAAAAGCGCTCGGTCAGGCGGGGAATGTGTTCGGGCGCAATGCCCGGCCCGCTGTCCTGGACTCTGAAACTGGCCCCTCCATCCTCGTGCAACAACCACTCGGCCCGCACCGACCCTCCGGCAGGGGTGTAGCGCACCGCATTGCTCACCAAATTGGACAGGGCGCTGTGAATTTCGTCCGCCGAGCCTCGTATCGCCAGGGGTGGGGGTGCAGAAAAATGAAGCTCATGAACCGGCTGGGCGCGCTGGGCAAGAGCGGCCGACAAGGCTGCCGCCTCTTCTGCCAGTTGCGTCATCAATGGCGGGACAGGCACCAGCGCGACCGCATCTGGCAAAGGACTGGCCTCCAGTCGGGAAAGGGTCAGCAGATCGCCCACCAGGGATTGCATGCGCTGCGATTGCCTGGCCATCAGCTCAAGGTAGTGTGCTCGCTCCTCCTCTTGCAGGGGCAAAGTCTGCAGGGTTTCAATAAAACCAGCCAGTACGGTCAAAGGGGTACGTATTTCATGCGAGACATTGGCCACAAAATCACGCCGCTGGGCTTCGGCCTGCTCCAGGGCTGTGATATCGCGCGAAAGCAGCAGGCGCCGCCCTTCACCATAGGGATGAAATTGCACCGAGAGCCGAAGCGGCTTGGACGTGCCAGCACCACGCCCGTTCATCGACAAGCCATGGCTGAAGTCATTGCGCGAGGCATAGGTCACAAAGGCCGGATCGCGCACCAGGTTGACCAGGCGTTGCAGGCGATCGCGCTGCGGATCCAGCCCGAAGTGGCTGGCTGCCGTCTGATTGAACCATTCGATGCAACCCTCAGCATCGATCAGGACCACGCCATTGGGCGAAGCCTGCAAAGCCGCCAGGAAATCCTGCAATCGCTTCTCGCTGGCTTGCGCCAGTTGCTCGCGACTGCGCGTCAGTCGTCTGACCCGGTAGGCCACTTCCCCCCATAGACCACGGGAAACCGGCAGATCTGCCAGGTCTTCGCGGCGCAGCCAGCGCAACACTTGCAGGCCGCGGGAAAAATCCACCAGAAACGCCAGCACGCTGGCGATCAGCATGCCGATCACCATACCGCGGATTTGCAGGTTGTCGGGGGCCAGCAACCCGCCCAGCCAACCGCCAAGACCCTGAATCAGCAAAAAACTGAAGGCGCGCCAGAGCATGCTGCAGGCTTCAGATGGCGTGGCAGAAAATTATCAAGCCATGCCCCCCCTGGCAGAAGTTGTGCCCTGCTGGGTCAGGCGGTAGCCACTGCCACGCACGGTCTCCACCATGGCCGCGCCCTCGCCCAGTGCTTCGCGCAAACGCTTGATATGGACATCGACTGTTCGGTCTTCGATCAAGACTTGCGCTCCCCAGACCTTGTCCAGCAATTGGGCTCGGCTATGCACCCGTTCAGGATGACGCATCAGATAGTTGAGCAGGCGGTACTCGGTTGGACCGAGCTTGATCGCCTGACCTCGAAAGCTGACCCGCTGGCTCAACTCATCCAGGCTCAGGTCAGCCAGGGTAAGGGTCACGGGGATCTGCTCAGGGGCCCGGCGGCGCAGCACCGCACGCATGCGCGCCAGCAGTTCCCTGGTGGAGAAAGGCTTGGCAAGGTAGTCATCGGCTCCGGCATCCAGTCCGGCCACCCGATCGGCCTCTTCACTGCGCGCGGTCAGCATGATGATCGGCACATCCCGGCTGCGCGCATCCTTGCGCCAGCGCCTGGCCAGGGCCACACCGTTTTCGCCAGGCAGCATCCAGTCCAGCAGGATCAGGTCAGGCATTTGGTCGAGCAGCATGCGCTGGGCCTGCACACCATCGGCAGCCCAGCGCGTCTGGTAGCCGTGATGGCGCAAATTCACCATGATCAGTTCGGCAATCGATGGCTCATCCTCCACCACCAGAACAGTTGGCTGCTTCATCGCAGAACGATCTCGATCTCCTCGATCGAGGCGTGCCGCACATCGGCACCTTTGACGATATAAATAATCAGTTCGGCAATATTCTTGGCATGGTCGCCAATGCGCTCGACCGCCTTGGCCAGGAACAACAAGTCCAGGCTGGAAGAAATCTTGCGCGGGTCTTCCATCATGTGGGTAATCAGCACACGCATAAAGCTGTCAAACTCCTGATCAATCAGGCCATCCTCGCGCACGATGGCCAGGGCGGTAGCGGTATCGAGGCGGGCAAAAGCGTCCAGCGCTTTGCGCAGCAACCCAGCAGCGAGGTCGGAGGCCACACGCAATTCCAGAACGGGCAGCGCGCGAGGTGTTCCAGTCTGCAGGATTGACAGCACCATGCGGGCCATTTTTTCTGCCTCGTCGCCCGCGCGCTCGAGATTGGCGGTCAGCTTGGCCACCGCCAGCAGCAAGCGCAAGTCGCGGGCAGTTGGCTGGCGCCTGGCGATGATGGACGAGATCTCATGGTCGAGCTCGACATCCATGGCGTTGACCTGGTTTTCAGCATTCACCACCGCCTGCGCCAACTCAGCATTCATTTGGCCGAGAGACTGGATCGCCTGCTGAATCTGCGACTCCACCAGTCCGCCCATTTCCATGACGCGGGAGGAAACCGAACTGAGTTCGCTGTCGAATTGGGTGGAAAGATGTTTATCGGGCATGATGTAACTCCTCAGCCGAAGCGGCCGGTAATGTAATCTTCAGTCTCCTTGCGGGTCGGCTTGAAGAACAGTTGCTCTGTGTCGCCAAACTCCACCAGGTCGCCCAGGTACATATAGGCGGTGAAATCGCTGCAGCGCGCGGCCTGCTGCATATTGTGGGTGACGATGACCACGGTGTAGTCCTGCTTGAGCTCAACAATCAGCTCTTCGATCTTGGCAGTGGAAATCGGGTCCAGTGCCGAGCAGGGTTCATCCAGCAGGATCACTTCGGGCTTGATGGCGATGCCACGTGCAATGCACAGGCGCTGCTGCTGGCCACCCGACAGGCTGGATCCACTTTGCCTGAGTTTGTCCTTGACTTCATTCCACAAGGCTGCTTTGCGCAGCGCCCATTCCACCCGGTCTTCCATGTCGGAGGTGCTCAGGTTTTCAAACAGCTTGATGCCAAACGCAATGTTGTCGTAGATCGACATGGGAAACGGCGTGGGCTTCTGGAACACCATGCCCACCTTGGCGCGCAACAGGGCCACATCCTGCTTGCTGGTCAGTAGGTTTTCACCGTCGAGCAAGACCTGGCCTTCGGCGCGCTGATCCGGGTAGAGCGCGTACATCCGGTTGAACACCCGCAAAAGCGTCGACTTGCCACAGCCGGAGGGGCCGATAAAAGCAGTCACTTTGTTCTGCGGGATATCGAGATCAATCCCCTTGAGCGCATGGAACTTGCCATAAAAAAAGTTCAGATCACGCACCGAGATTTTGGCTTGGGGAACTGGCTTTTGGTTCATTGTTCAACGGTCAGATAAAAATTCCGTCAGATTTTGCTGCGTGTCAACAGGCGCGCCAGCACATTGAGGCCCAGTACGGTGACTGTGATGAGGAACACACCCGCCCAGGCAAGCTGTTGCCAGTTTTCATAGGGACTCATGGCGAATTTGAAGATGGTGACCGGCAAACTGGCCATGGGGTCACTCAGGTTCAGGCTCCAGAACTGGTTGTTCAGGGCAGTGAACAGCAAAGGCGCTGTTTCCCCTGAGATACGCGCCACTGCCAGCAGGACACCGGTCACCACACCGGCACGCGCTGCACGCAGGGTGATCAGCGTGATCACTTTCCACCGTGGCGTACCCAGCGCATAGGCAGCCTCCCGCAAGCTGGCAGGCACCAACTGAAGCATATTCTCGGTGGTTCGAATCACCACCGGAATGACCAGCAAGGCCAGCGCGATCACGCCAGCCCAGCCGGAAAAACTCTTGAAACGAGCCACCACCACCGCGTAGACAAACAGGCCAATCACGATGGAGGGTGCCGACAGCAGGATGTCATTCACGAAGCGGGTCAGCGCAGCCAGCTTGCTGCGAGGCTCGTATTCAGCCAGGTAAATTCCAGCCATGATGCCCACTGGCGTGCCCACCAGGGTGGCCAGCAGGACCATCAGCACTGAGCCGTAAATGGCATTGGCAATGCCACCGGCCTCGTTGGGAGGTGGTGTCATTTGCGACACCGTGCTCCAGGCCAGGCCAGCCAGACCCAGACGCAGGGTCTCCCAAAGAATCCAGAACAGCCAGAACAGGCCAAAGCACATGGCCCCCATCGACAAGGCCAATGCGATGCGATTGACCCTACGGCGGCGCAGGTAAGCGCGCTGGCGAATGTGCTCCTGGCTGGTCATGACTTGAGCCCCTCAGCTTTCTTCAATTGGACCAGCAAGAGCTTGGACAAGGCCAAGACCACAAAGGTGATGAAAAACAGCACCAGGCCGAGATAAATCAGAGACGCTTGATGCAAACCGGTGGCGGCCTCAGCAAACTCGTTGGCCAGGGCCGAGGTGATGCTGTTGGCGGCATCAAACAGGCTGAGTGAGTCAAGTTGATTCATGTTGCCGATGACAAAGGTCACCGCCATGGTTTCACCCAGGGCCCGGCCCAGGCCCAGCATGATGCCCCCGATGACGCCGGTCTTGGTATAGGGCAGGACCACTTTGGAGACCACCTCCCAGGTGGTGGAGCCCAGGCCATAAGCCGACTCCTTGAGCATGGGCGGAGTGACCTCAAACACATCGCGCATCACCGCGGCAATGAAGGGAATGATCATGATGGCCAGAATGATGCCGGCCGACAAAAGGCCCAGGCCTACCGGCGGCCCGGAGACCAACGCCCCCAGCACCGGCACGCCATTGAGCAGAGACTGCAAGGGCATTTGCACATATTGCGCCAGGATCGGGCCAAACACCAGCAGGCCCCACATGCCGTAGACGATGGAAGGAATCGCTGCCAGCAACTCAATGGCCATGCCCAGGGGCCGGCGCAACCAGGCGGGGCACATCTCGGTGAGAAACACGGCGATACCGAAACTCACCGGTACGGCAATCAGCAAGGCAATCGCCGAGGTGGCCAGAGTGCCATAAATCATGACCAACCCGCCAAAGTTTTCCTGCACCGGATCCCAGACCGGACTGGCCAGAAAACCCAGGCCATAGCGTTCAATGGCAGGCCAGGCGCCTACCAGCAGAGAAATCAGAATACTCGCCAGGAGAAGCAGGGTCAGCCAGGCCGCCCCCTTGGCCAAGCCGCCAAACACCGTATCGAGCCAGCCACCCCTACGGAGTGCGCCCAGGGCGCCGGAGAGAATCATGATGCGCTCGCAACTCCTCTGCTAAATATCACTGATTGGCCACCGGCTTGCCAGACGCGTCCTTGATGCCACTCCAGGACTTGCTGATGACCGATTTCACACTGGCAGGCATCGGCACATAGTCCAGATCATCGGCGGTTTTATCGCCGTTTTGGTAAGCCCAGGCAAAGAATTTCAGTACTGCAGCCGCCTGGGCTGGCTTATCTTGAACCTTGTGCATCAGGATGAAGGTGGCACCGGTCATCGGCCAGGCATCTTTACCGGGCTGATCGGTGAGGATCTGGTAAAAACTCTTGCTCCAGTTCGCACCTGCGGCGGCGGCCTTGAAAGCGGTGTCGCTGGGTGCGACAAAATTGCCAGTCTTGTTCTGCAGCAGGACGTAGTTCATTTTGTTCTGCTTCACGTAGGCATATTCCACATAGCCGATCGAGTTGGGCAGTCGACCGACAAAAGCTGCCACGCCCTCGTTGCCTTTGCCACCTGCCCCAGTTGGCCAGTTGACCGCTGTACCCTCGCCCACTTTGCTCTTCCAGTCCGGGCTGACCTGACTGAGGTAGTTGGTGAAAATGAAGGTGGTGCCCGAGCCGTCAGCGCGACGTACCGCAGCGATGGCAGCATCGGGCAGGTTCAATCCAGGGTTGAGTGCTTTGATCGCAGGATCGCTCCATTTGTTGATCTTGCCCAGGTAAATGTTGGCAAGCACCTCACCGTTGAGCTTGAGCTGACCGTCTCCAATGCCCTTGATATTGACCACCGGTACCACGCCGCCGATCACGGTGGGAAACTGCAGCTGGCCTTTCTTGGCCAGATCATCGTCCGTGAGCGGCATGTCCGAAGCGCCAAAATCCACGGTTTTGCCATCAATCTGTTTGATTCCAGCCCCCGATCCCACCGACTGGTAATTGATTTTCTGTCCGGTCGACTTGTAGTAATCCGAAGCCCACTTGGCATACAGGGGTGCTGGAAAACTGGCGCCCGCGCCGGTGACGTCCTGCGCCTGCGCCCAGCCAGTGGCCAGGGCCCAAACCATGACCAGAGCAGAAAATTTGACGGTTCGCTTCATCCTTGAATCCTTTCATGTGATTTTGGTGTGGTGACAACTTTATGCTGCCAATATGACAGGCATATGACAATGCCAAAATGTCACCCACCATCGTCCCCGGACGATGTGGAAAGCCTTGGTCCAGGATCCGATCTGGTTTTGTTCCCTCTTTTAACTTCTCATCAACATGCCCAATCCTTCCCTACGTCAGCGCCTGCAGGAGCCCGGCCTGATCAGCGCTCCCGGCGTATTTGATATGGTGTCCTTGCGCCTGGCCGACAGCTTTGGCTTTGACGCGCTCTACATGACCGGTTTTGGCACCGTGGCTTCTCTCACCGGCCTGCCTGATGCTGGCTTGGCCACCTACACCGACATGGTGGGCCGGGTACGCAGCATGGCTGCCATGGCGCGCACGCCCTTGATTGCCGATGGCGACACTGGTTACGGTGGCCTGCTCAATGTGCGCCACACCATCCGGGGCTATGAAGCCGCAGGGGCCAGCGCCATTCAGCTGGAGGACCAGGAGTTTCCAAAAAAGTGTGGCCACACCCCCGGTCGGCGCGTCATTCCTCTGGCTGATATGGTGCGCAAGATTCAGGTGGCAGTGGATTCACGCAACTCCAAAGACTTTCTCATCATTGCCCGCACCGATGCGCGCAGCAGCCTGGGCCTGGATGAGGCCCTGCGCCGCGCCGAAGCCTTCGCCAAGGCAGGCGCAGACATCCTCTTTGTCGAGTCGCCTGAGAGTGAGGAAGAAATGCGCCAGATCGGGCGCAGCTTTCACCTTCCCCTGCTGGCCAATATGGTCGAAGGCGGGCGTACGCCGGTGCTGAGCCGGGCCGATCTCGAGTCGATTGGCTACAAGATCGCTATTTTTCCGGTCACCGCTCTGCTGGCTGCCACCCAGGCGATGCAGTCGGTCTATCAAACCATTCAGCAAGACGGCTCCTCGGCTGCTGGCAAGACGCCACTGATGCCTTTCTCAGAATTGACCCAGCTGATGGGCTTTGAGGATGTGTGGGCCTTTGACCGGCGCTATGCCGATCCAGAAGCCTGAACATCGATCGGCCGATACACTCTTACAGCGACCCCATCATTACCAGAGGAGATCAACATGCAAGCACCCCTTTCGTCCGGTTCGCACGGTTCGCACCGCAACCGTCGTCACCTGTTTCACATCGTGTTGGCCTGCCTGCTGGCTGTGGCTGGCATCGCCTCGGCCCAGGACAGCTGGCCGAGCAAACCCATTCGTCTGGTGGTGCCCTTCACCCCAGGCGGTGTGACCGATACCAGCGGCCGACTCATCGCCGAACACTTGGGCAAACGCCTGAACCAGCAGGTGGTGGTGGACAACAAGCCCGGGGCCTCGGGCAATATCGGCACCAGTCTGGTGAAAACCGCCACGCCCGATGGTTACACCCTGTTGCTGGGATTTGACGGCACCATGGTGATCAACCCCAATGTGTTTGCCAAGATTCCATTCGACACCCTGAAAGACTTTGCCCCCATTGGCAAGATCGGCAACGCCACCCTGATCCTGGTATCCCACCCCGATGTTCCAGCCAAAACTTTGAGCGAGGTCATCGCCCTGTCCAAAACTCGATCCGGGGGACTGCCCTACGGCACCTCGGGCACCGGCGGCACACCGCATATCGCTGGCGAATTGCTCAATCAGAGAACCGGCGCCAACCTGATGCATGTGCCCTACAAGGGCGGTGGCCAGGCCATGACCGATGTGCTGGGC
>JAFMJA010000050.1 GCA_017853735.1 Burkholderiaceae bacterium
AGTGCACTGCGGGCCATGCCCGCTCGGGCAGTATGCCCCCGCCCGGGTACATCAACGCAATCTTTCGACCAGTCAAAACCGGATAGGCGCTCAGGAGCTGGCTGTGGTAGCGCTGCAACTCTTCGGTGGCAAAAGTAATGGACAACCCGGTTTCTGCGGGCAATTCACGCTTTGGGGGGGCTTTGTGGCGAGGCACGCTATCGCTCTGCAGTGCATCCACCAAGGTGAGGAATTGCAGGCTGATATGCTGATACGGGTTGTAAGCGACGGCGCAGTTGATATGGCTGCCGCGGTAAAGCCCCTCCTGGGTATGCGGTGTGAAGCCGGCGCGCCGGCTGGCGCCGCTGATGTAGGACAACAGGCTACTGATGCGCGAGAACAATTCGCAGTCAATCACCAGGTCCAGTGGCAGGCGCCGCATAGCCAGGCTGAATCGCCAGATGTCCCGCAACAGCACTCCAGCAGAGCTGTCATCCAGTGCATGCAGGCAATCTTCATCGGTCAGCTCCAGCATGCGCGCCACCTGCTGGTTTTTCTTCAGCTGCAGCACATGCAGTCGGGCACTTGGATACCGCTGGCGCAGTGCCTGAAACATGGGACCAGCCAGGACAATACTGCCCATCTCTGACAACAAGATGATCAGGATATGGCGAGGCGCGCCAATCGGCTGCTGATCGGCCGCACTGGGGCCGGACAAGCGCGCCCATAGCGAAACTGCAGCACACAAGACCTGCCCAACCCAGCGGTCAAGCCAACGTTGTGTCTGCAGTTTCATCAGCAAGCTCCTTGTTCCGAGTGCTTGGTCGACCGGGCGCATTCATGACCGCATGCATGCGACGGATGCGAATTCAGCCAGCCGCCTGACCTTGCTGCGGGAACGCGCTTCAGAGCCCGGCCGCAGCGCGTAGCGATTTGGCCTTATCGGTTCGCTCCCAAGAAAACTCGGGTTCCTCCCGCCCAAAGTGGCCATAAGCGGCGGTCTTTTGGTAGATCGGTCGCAACAGGTCCAGCATCTGGATGATTCCTTTCGGTCTCAGGTCGAAATGTGAAGCCACCAATTCGGCAATCTTGTCGTCCGACACCACGCCAGTGCCGTGGGTGTTGATGGTGATATTCATCGGGCGGGCCACGCCGATGGCATAGGCCACCTGAACCTGACATTTTTTGGCCAGACCCGCAGCCACGATGTTCTTGGCCACATAGCGGGTGGCATACGCCGCCGAGCGGTCTACTTTGGAAGGGTCCTTGCCCGAAAAAGCGCCACCGCCATGAGGGCAGGAGCCGCCATAGGTGTCCACGATGATTTTCCGACCGGTCAGGCCGCAATCACCCTGAGGGCCGCCTATGACAAAGCGCCCTGTTGGATTGACCAGGAATTTGGTGTCTTTCAGCCATTCCTTGGGAAGCACCGGCTTGATGATCTCCTCGATCACCGCCTCGTAAAAGCTCGCCTTGAGCTTGGTCTGGGTTTCGCTCTGGTCCGGGCTGTGCTGGGTAGACAGCACCACGGTGTCAATGCTATGGGGTTTGCCGTCGACATAGCGCATCGTGACCTGACTTTTTGCATCGGGCCGCAGAAAAGGCAGTCGACCATCCTTGCGCAGCTGCGCCTGACGTTCCACCAGGCGGTGGGCGTAATAAATCGGTGCGGGCATCAACTCGGGCGTTTCATCGCAGGCATAGCCAAACATGAGGCCTTGGTCGCCCGCGCCAGTATTGAGGTGGTCGTCCGATGCCTGGTTGACGCCTTGCGCAATATCATTGGACTGCTTATCGTAGGCCACCAGCACAGCACAGCCTTTGTAGTCGATGCCGTATTCAGTGTTGTCATAGCCAATGCGCTGAATGGTGTCGCGCGCGACTTGGATGTAGTCAACATGCGCGTTGGTGGTGATCTCGCCAGCAAGCACCACCAGGCCGGTATTGGTCAGGGTTTCGGCAGCGACCCGAGAGCGCGGGTCCTGCTGGAAAATCGCATCAAGGATTGCATCGGAAATCTGATCGGCCACCTTGTCGGGATGGCCCTCAGACACGGATTCAGAGGTGAAGAGGTAATCGTTCGCCATGTGCATAAACTCCATTGTTTCATTTCAGGCGCGTTGCCTGGGCGGAGAGCTTCGGCGAACGCTTTAGCAGAATGCGTCGAGATTGACGGCACAATCAACCCATACGGTTCAACAGTGCGTGTCGCCCTGCAAGTAGTTCCGTAACTCGGCGACCCCGGCATTTTATCCAACTCATGATGGTCTTGTTTCGAACCCTGTCCGTGCTGCCCCTGTGGCTACTGCACTGTCTTGGATCGGCCATGGGCTGGGTGGTGTTTCTGGTCTCCCCCGTTTATCGGCGGCGTTTTGTCGAAAACGCCCATCAGGCCGGTCTGTCCTGGCCTCAGTACCTGCCCGCGGTTGGTCACGCCGGGAAGATGGTGGCTGAATTGCCCCGACTATGGTTTGGATCTCCCGTAACTGTGCTCTGGGAAGGTGCTGAGCATATCGAGGCTGCACTCAGCAATGGCCAAGGCATGGTTTTTTTGACGCCCCATCTCGGATCCTTTGAAATCACCGCCCAGTCCTATGCCCAGCGTTTTGGCAGCCGCGCGCCGATGACTGTACTGTTCCGACCACCGCGCAAATCCTGGCTTCGCACCTTGGTGGCGCGGGCGCGTCATCGACCCGGCTTGGCGACCGCCCCAACGACCCTCTCCGGGGTAAAGCAGATGGTGCAGGCGCTCAGGCGTGGCCAGGCAGTTGGTCTGCTGCCAGATCAGGTTCCGCCTCTGGGTCTGGGTGCATGGGCCCCCTTCTTTGGCCGATCAGCCTACACCATGACGCTTTCTGCGCGGCTGGCTCAGCAAGGCGGTGCCGCAGTGCTGCTGGCCTGGGGCGAGCGCTTGCCCTGGGGGCGTGGGTTCTGTATTCATGTTTGCCCGTTTGAAGATGAATTGCCTCAGGATATGGCTTTGGCTGCATCCGTCCTGAATCTGGCCATGGAGAGATTGATCGGCAGATCTCCTGGGCAATATCTCTGGGGCTACGCACGTTTCAAACAACCTCGTTCGGCGGGATGATGGGATGCTGAGCCGTCTTGGTATCTTGTTCATGCGCCTGCTGGCGCCGCTGCCCTTGGGCTGGTTACGCGCCGCGGGTTGGCTTTTGGGCCTGGGCCTTTACCTGATGGTGGCCAAGCGCCGGTATGTGGTTCTGACCAATCTGGGCCTCTGTTTTCCAGATTTAAGCCCTGCGCAAAAGGGAAAGCTGGCCCGACAACACTTTGTTTATTTTGCCCAGGCTTGGCTGGACCGATCCTGGCTTTGGCACGGCACGGCAGAACTGGCGCGCCAACGCCTGAAATTGAGCGGGAAGATCGAGACCTTGCAGGGCACCGATCCGGCGGTGATTTTTGCGCCGCATTTTGTCGGCCTGGATGCTGGTTGGACTGCGCTGACCCAACAAGTGCCGCGCACATTCACCACGATATACACCAACCAATCCAATCGGGTGATTGATGCCTGGGTTCTTGCAGGGCGGCAACGCTATGGCCGTACCCATCTCTTTGGCCGTATTGATGGCGTCAGAAGCATCGTGGCTGCTTTGCGCGCTGGCGAGCCCCTCTACCTGCTGCCAGACATGAATTTTGGCCCGCACGAGTCGGTCTTCGTGCCCTTTTACGGCGTGGCAGCGGCGACAGTGCCGTCCCTGTCGCGTTTCGCCAGGCTTGCCAAGGCCAAAGTGGTGCCGGTAGTGACCCGAATGACGAAGCAGGGATATTCAATTGAGGTAATGGCACCCTGGGAAAATTTTCCAACGGATGATGTGGTGGCTGACACAGCCCTGATGAACCTTCGCCTGCAGGGCTTTATCAACACCATGCCGGCCCAATACTATTGGGTGCACAAACGCTTCAAGGACCGTCCTGCACAAGAGCTGCCGATTTACTGAGCAGTTTTGGGCTCTGGCTCGTTGGAAGTGGCTGGATGGGCCCAGCTCCAGATCACTTCAGCCACCTCGTCGATGCCTTGTCGGGTGGTCGCTGAGAACAACCGAACCAAGCCGCCGCCAGCCTGCAGCTGGGTAATGGACAACACCTTGGCCTGCTCGCTGCGGGTGAGCTTATCGGCTTTGGTCAGGAGCACCAGGAATTTCAAGCCCTGCTCCACTCTGGGCCGGACCACTTCCAGTAGCACCTCATCGAGCTCGGTCAGGCCGAGCCGAGGGTCGGTGAGCAAGACAATGCCAGTCAGGTTTTGGCGTGTCACCAGGTAATTGGCCATGACCTGTTGCCAGCGCATCTTGTCGGCCTGCGGCACGGCGGCGTAACCGTAGCCAGGCAGGTCGGCCAGCACAGTGTCGGTGATGCCCTGCTTGCCCAGGGCAAACAAGTTGATATGTTGGGTGCGGCCAGGCTTTTTGGAGGCAAAAGCCAACTGCTTTTGCTGGGCCAGCGTGTTGATACAGGTGGATTTTCCCGCATTGGAGCGCCCGACAAAGGCAATTTCGGGGACCTCCAGGTTCGGCAGATGCAGTAAATCCGGGGCAGTGGTCAGAAACCTTGCAGTGTGCAGCCAGGACAAGGCCAGGGCGGCTGGCGAGCCTGTTTTGCGCGGAGCCGGCGGATGTTTGGAGGGGGTGTTTGGGGAGTGGGGCATGGCGCGGCAATCAGCAAGCCGTATCCGCATTGTAGAATCAGCTGGTTTTGACCGACTCCTTGATCACACCATGAAGTTGCTAGCCTCCCTGATTTTGACTGGCGCCGCCTTGGCCGTTTCCCCAGCGTCTTTTGCTGCCCAAGGTGCACCTGCCCCTGCCAAGGCCGATCTGGCCAAAGGCGAGGCCAAATATGCTGCAGTCTGTGCCGCCTGCCATGGCGCCGATGGCAACTCCGCCATTCCAGCCAATCCAAAGCTGGCGCAACAGCACCCCCAATACCTGGCCAAACAGTTGCAGGAGTTCAAGTCGGGCCAGCGTGGCAATGCGGTGATGAAACAGTTCGCATCCGATCTGAGCGAAGAGGACATGAAAAATATTTCTGCCTGGCTGGCGTCCAAGCAGGCCAAGGCCGGTTTTGCGAAAGACAAGGAACTCGTTGCCTTGGGTGAGCGCATCTACCGTGGTGGTATTGCTGAACGACAGATTGCCGCTTGCGCTGGCTGCCACAGCCCTAATGGCGCCGGTATACCTGCCCAATACCCGCGCCTGAGTGGTCAGCACGCAGATTACACCGCCAGCCAGCTCTCGAGTTTTCGTGACGGCACGCGTAAAAACAGCTTGCCGATGTCGCAGGTGGCTGCCCGCTTGAATGATCGGGAAATCAAGGCTGTGGCCGATTTCATCGCCGGACTTCGCTGAAACACGCCCACAACGCCGCTTCCCCGCCAACCAGGCAGGTCTTTTAGCAAGGACCTGCCTTTTTTATCGCCATCGCGCACAATCTGTCCATGTCCACTTCAGCCCAGGCCAGCCAAGCGCAAGCCGTCGCGCCAAACTTTCGACCCGTGACAGAGTTGCTGTCGTCGATGCGCTTTGCCATTTCATTGCTGACCGTGATCAGCATCGCTTCGGTGATCGGCACGGTTCTCAAGCAACACGAGCCGCTGAACAATTACATCAATCAGTTCGGCCCTTTCTGGGCTGAGGTTTTCAACAAGGTCAATCTCTATGCCATCTACAGTGCATGGTGGTTTTTGCTGATCCTGGCCTTTTTGGTGCTCAGCACCTCCCTTTGCATTGCCCGTAATGCGCCCAAGATTTTGGCCGACCTGCGTACCTTCAAGGAAAACATCCGCGAGCAGAGCTTGCAGGCTTTTCACCACCGCGCCCAGGGTGAAATGACAGAGGGCCCTGAGCTGGCGGCAAGCCGAATCGGCCAAATCCTGGTGGGTGCTGGTTGGAAGGTCAAGTTACAGAGGCGTGAATTGGATGCAGTCACAGGCTGGATGGTGGCGGCCAAGGCTGGCGCGGCCAACAAAATAGGCTACCTGGCGGCGCACAGTGCGATTGTTCTGGTCTGCGTGGGGGGCTTGTTGGACGGCGATCTGATCGTTCGGGCCCAGATGTGGGCGGGAGGCAAGACCCCCTTTTCTGGAAGCGGAATGATTGCCGATGTGAAGCCCGAACATCGCCTTGCGGAGAACAACCCCACATTCCGCGGCAACCTGCTGGTATCGGAGGGAACCCGCTCCAGCACGGCCATCCTCAATCAATCGGATGGTATCTTGCTGCAAGAGTTGCCGTTTGCCATTGAACTCAAAAAGTTCATCGTTGAATATTATTCGACCGGCATGCCCAAGTTGTTTGCCAGCGAGATCGTGATTCATGACAAGGCCAGCGGTGCAAGCCAGGAGGCTCGGGTAGAGGTCAACCATCCGGCCAGCTACAAAGGCATAGAGATCTACCAGTCCAGCTTTGAAGATGGTGGCTCCAGCGTGCGCCTCAAGGCGCTTCCTATGAACGCCAACTCCCGGCCATTCGAGGTGGACGGTGTGATCGGAGGCTCCACCCAGCTGAGCAATGGTTCGGAAAAGCTCACCCTGGAGTTCACCGGGCTGCGGGTGATCAATGTCGAGAATTTGGGTCAGGCTGCTGGCTCTGGCACGGATGTTCGAAAGGTGGATTTGCGTGCATCGCTGGACAAGCAGCTGGGATCGGCGAACAAGCCTGAGAGCAAGAAAAACCTGCGCAATGTGGGGCCTAGCGTCAGCTATAAACTGCGCGATGCAGCCGGCCAAGCCCGAGAGTTTAACAACTACATGCTGCCGATACAACTGGGTGATGCTGCGCCCGTGTACCTGATGGGTGTGCGCGACACTCCGGCCGAGCCATTTCGATACCTGCGTGTTCCCGTCGATGCCGAAGGGGGACTGGGTGATTTTCTTCGACTGCGCGCAGCGCTGGAAGATCCTGCAACACGAGCCTTGGCGGTACGACGCTATGTCCAGCGGGTGCTCGACCCTGCGCGCCCCGATTTGAAGGAACAGCTGAGTGCCTCGGCCCTGCGCGCGCTGTCGCTGTTTGCCGGCGTCGAAGCCAAGAACAATTCGGCGGGTGGATTGCAGGCGGTTGCCGACTTCATGGAGGCCAACATCCCTGCCGCAGAGCGTGAGCGCGCAGGCGAGGTGTTGGTGCGGGTTTTGAACGGAACCCTGTTCGAGTTGTTACAGTTAGGGCGCGAACGCCTTGGGCTCAAGGCTTTGCTGGCGGATGACAGCTCACAGGCTTATGTGACACAACTGGTGTTGGCGTTAAGCGATGCCTTTTTTTATCCGGCCCCGATGGCGCTGCAACTGATAGATTTTCAGCAAGTTCAGGCCAGCGTATTTCAGGTGGCCCGTGCCCCGGGCAGGACCCTGGTCTATCTGGGATGTGCCATGCTTATCATTGGCGTATTTGCCATGCTGTATGTGCGGGAACGCCGTTTGTGGGTCTGGCTGACACCGCAAGGTACAGGCGCACAGGCGGTCATGGCTCTGTCTGCTAATCGTAAAACCATGGACGTAGACCGCGAATTCATGGCGCTGCGTGACCGGCTGCTGAATGTCAAGGAGGGCAAGTCATGAACACCACCACGCTTATTCTTAACCCCGGGTACTTCTCCAGGCGAAATGCCTTGGATTGGATTTTTGCGATGCTGGTGGGCGGTGGTGGCCTGTACGCTCTGAATAATTACAGTGCTGCCATGGATGTCTACGAGCAGGCCATCCTGTTGGGATCCATCCCATCGGCGATAGCTTTAGGCTGGTTCTGGCGCCCGCTGCGCGCACTGATGGTGGTGGTGGCAGGCCTTTCCCTATTGGGCATTGCCCTGTACCAGGGACAGCTGGCACGCGCCGAGAGCGTGTTTTTGCTCAAATACTTCCTCTCCAGCCAGTCAGCCATTTTGTGGATGAGCATGCTGTTCTTCATGAGCACCCTGTTTTACTGGCTGGGCATGTTCAGCCGGTCGCAGTCGTCGGTCATGGAGTTGATCGCTTCGCGAATGACGTGGGTGGCAGTGACCCTGGCCCTGGTGGGCATCATGATCCGCTGGTACGAAAGCTACTTGCTGGGGCCAGACATTGGACATATTCCTGTCAGCAATCTGTACGAAGTGTTCGTGCTTTTTTGCTGGATGACCGCCTTGTTCTATCTCTACTTCGAGGCGCAGTACCGCACACGCGCCATGGGCGCTTTTGTCATGTTGGTGGTCAGCGCCGCAGTGGGTTTTCTGCTCTGGTACACCGTGGTGCGCGAGGCACACGAGATTCAACCGCTGGTGCCGGCCCTCAAGAGTTGGTGGATGAAGCTGCATGTGCCAGCCAATTTCATTGGCTACGGCACCTTTGCCTTGTCGGCCATGCTGGCTTTCGCTTACCTGATCAAGAGCGAGGCAACGCAAACCCGCTGGTACAAGCTCACTCCATTGTGGTTGTTCGGCATTGTGTTGTGCTTTGTGCCCATCGCCTTTCGCAAGAGCACGGCTGAAGCCGGCGGCAGTTACTGGCTGTTCTATTTCATCATTGCCAGCCTGATTGTTGGCGGTATCCTGCTCGGGCGCAAACGCATTGCCGAGCGCCTGCCGTCGCTCGAAGTGCTGGATGATGTGATGTACAAGGCCATTGCCGTAGGCTTTGCTTTTTTTACCATTGCCACCGTGCTCGGTGCACTATGGGCGGCCGAAGCCTGGGGCGGCTATTGGAGTTGGGACCCCAAGGAGACCTGGGCCCTGATCGTCTGGCTCAATTACGCAGCCTGGTTGCATATGCGGTTGATGAAAGGCCTGCGCGGCACCATTGCCTCGTGGTGGGCACTGGCGGGGCTTGGCGTGACAACCTTTGCTTTCATCGGTGTCAATATGTTTCTCAGCGGCCTGCACAGCTACGGTGCTCTTTAGCCGTCGTGTGATCGACCGGTACTGAGCGGTGGCCAGGCGGGTCGATCTTTGACACAATGTCCATATTCCTCGCCAGGAAATTCCAAGGAAGGGTGACAGTATGCTGATCCGCAATCATGACCATGGCTTCCATCATCCTCTGGCCAGCGAGATCACCCCCGCTGAACTCGCCCAGGGCCGCCGAAAATTGTTGCAAACACTGGGTAAGGGAGTCGCTGGCTTGTCACTGGCCAACTGGACGAGTGGTGCCGTATTGGCGCAGAACCAGGCACGCCCAGGCCGCTTGCCCGCATTGAACCATGTCAAATCAACCCTGTCAGGCGCGATCACCATGGAAAAATCCACGGAGTTCAAAGACGCCACCAGCTACAACAATTTTTATGAATTTGGCACCGACAAGAGCGACCCAGCCCGATACGCCCATACTCTGAAGACTTCCCCCTGGGCGGTGAATATCGAGGGCCTGGTGAAAAAACCAGGTCAGTACGGGATCGAGGACCTGCTCAAGCTGGCCGCCATGGAAGAACGCATTTACCGGATGCGCTGTGTGGAGGGTTGGTCAATGGTGATCCCTTGGTTGGGCTACTCACTGGCAGAGCTCATACGTCGACTCGAACCGCTGGGCAGCGCCAAATATGTTGAATTTGTCACCCAGGCTGATCGAGAGACCATGCCTGGCTTGAGTTCCAGCGTGATCGATTGGCCTTATGTAGAAGGGCTGAGGCTGGACGAGGCCATGCACCCCCTGACCATGCTCAGCTTTGGCATGTATGGTGAGGTTCTGACCAAACAATGCGGTGCACCCGTGCGCCTTGTCGTGCCCTGGAAATACGGCTTTAAGAGCAGCAAGAGCATTGTCCGGATACGGTTCACCGACCGACAGCCCACCACCTCCTGGATGAAGTCGGCGCCGCAGGAGTATGGGTTTTATTCCAATGTCAATCCGGGCGTCGATCACCCGCGCTGGAGCCAGGCGAGTGAGCGTCGCATCGGTGAGGATGGGCTCTTTACCAAGAAGCGAAAAACTTTGCTGTTCAACGGCTACGAGGCCCAGGTGGGACAGCTCTATGCCGGGATGGACCTGAAAAAGTATTTCTGAGTCTGTATGTGCGCGGCCTGAATCGTTTTTTTCTGAGTCGGGCAGCCAAGCCCGTGTGCTTTGTGTGTTCCTTGCTGCCACTGTGCTGGTTGGCGTTCGCGGCTGGCGCGGACAAGCTTGGTGCCAACCCAGCTGAAGCCCTGGTGCGCGCTACAGGCGACTGGACCTTGCGTTTTCTATGCCTGGCGCTGGCGGTAACGCCTGTGCGTCAGTGCTTCAGCCTGCATGGCCTGGCGCGGCTGCGCCGAATGGTGGGCGTATTCACTTTTTTTTACGCCTTGCTGCATCTGGGCAGTTACGCCTGGTTCGACATGGGTTTTGAACTTGGTGATATTGGCCGCGATATTGTCAAACGGCCATTTATCCTGGTCGGATTCTCGGCATTTTTAATGCTTGCCTTGTTGGCGTCAACCTCCTTCAATCGCGCGGTCCGCTGGCTTGGAGGGGCGCGCTGGCAGGCGCTTCACCGGATGGTTTATCTGATCGCCGGGCTGGCGATTCTGCATTTTTTCTGGATGCGCGCGGGCAAGAACGACTTTGCCGAGGTGCTGCTTTACGCGATGATTCTTGGCCTGCTGCTAGGCTGGCGCCTTAGCCGACGAGTTGTTCGTGGCGCATCTGATCGGCCACTGTCTCGCGTTGACGAATCAGGTAGCTCTGCTCCCCGTTGACCAAGACTTCAGCCGCACGTCCCCGGCTGTTGTAATTGCTGGCCATGCTCATGCAGTAGGCGCCAGCTGACAGTAGGGCCACCAAGTCACCGGTTGCAAGGTCCAGCGCACGCTCACGTCCCAACCAGTCCCCGCTCTCGCAAACCGGACCGACCACATCCCACACCTGTGATTTTCCACCGCGGGGCGACAGTGGAACGATTTGGTGGAAGGCCTCATACATGGCCGGTCGGGGCAGGTCGTTCATCGCGGCGTCCACAATACAGAAATTCTTCAGAGGACCTGGTTTGAGGTAAAGCACCTCCGTCAGACAGACACCCGCATTGCCGACCAGGGATCGACCGGGTTCAATCATGATCTGTCGCTGTCCGTAGCCTCGTGCATCGAGCTTGGCCAGCAATTTGGACCATAAGGCATCAGCCGCGGGGGGAGTGTCGCCGTTGTAGTTGATGCCCAGGCCGCCGCCGAAATCGATATGGGTCAGGCTGATGCCAGCAGCTTCAATGGCTCCAACCAGATCCAGCACACGGTCCATGGCATCCAGATAAGGTGCTTCCTGTGTGATCTGCGAGCCGATGTGGCAGTCAATACCCACCACTTTCAATCCCGGCATGGATGATGCCCGCTGGTAGGTGGCCAGGGTTTGTTCATGTGCAATGCCGAACTTGTTGTCCTTGAGCCCAGTGGAGATGTAGGGGTGGGTTTGCGCGTCCACATCGGGGTTGACCCGGATACTCACAGGTGCTTGCCTGCCCATAGCCAGAGCAACTTGATTGAGAACCTCCAGTTCCGCCTGGCTCTCGACGTTGAAGCAGGCAATGCCGGCGGCCAAGGCGCGTTGCATTTCTGATCTGGTTTTGCCTACTCCGGAAAATATGACTTTGTCGGCTTGACCGCCTGCTGCCAAGACGCGTTCCAGCTCTCCACCCGAAACAATATCGAATCCGCAGCCGGCCCGAGCGAACAGTTGCAAAATGGCCAGAGAGGAGTTGGCCTTCATGGCGTAGCAAACCTGGGCATTCCGTCCGGAAAAGCCGCGTTGGTAAGCGGCCAGTGCAGACAGCATCGCCGCACTGGAATAGACGAACAAGGGCGTGCCATATTGGCGGGCCAGGTCCGACAGGCGCACTTGCTCTACATGGAGCTGATTACCATGGTAGGCAATATGGGGTTGGCCGGGAAGGATTTGCTCGCTCATGGACGACTTGAATTGGCAGGAGAGGCTGGGGATTCCTGTTTGGGGGCAGGCAGGCCGGGCGTCAAAATCTCTGGGAGTGTTGCACGCTGGGCGGCCGCAGGATCGCTGGGCAGGTAAAGCGCGCCGGTCTGGCCGCAGCCGCTCGACCCCAGCAAGGTCACAGCCCCAAGGACAACAAGGGCAATCAGCCTGACTAGAATTTGCTTTGAATGCAACATCATGGAATTGTAATGACCGACAACGAGTACATGGACCAAGCTGAAAGTCTCCTACGCCAGGTAGAGACCAGTTGCGACCGGCTGAATGAGCAAACCGATGCCGATATCGACAACCAGCGGGTGGGCGGAATGATCACTCTGACTTTTGCCAACCGCAGTCAAATCATCATCAATTTACAAAAGCCGCTGCATGAAGTCTGGCTTGCCGCCCGAGCAGGCGGGTTTCATTACAAGTTTGACGGCCAAAACTGGATGGACACCAAGGGCAAGGGTGAATTCTTTGCCAATCTTGGGCGCTTTGCGAGTGAGCAGGCTGGCTGCGCGCTCGACTTTGGGGCCTGATCAGTTGCGAAACAGATCCAGAATGCGTTTTTTTTCATCCGCAGCGGGCAAGGCCATGGGAGTGGCCGCCATGCCAGCCTTTCCGTCAAGCCCCAGACTGGTCACGCCAGCCCCCCGGGCGAATTCGTCGTAGAACCAGTCACCATTGACGTGGACAACACCCTGCGGGGCGGTCGGCTCGCTGACCGGCAGGTTCTTAAGTGCATGTTCCATGAAGCTGATCCAGACCGGCAAGCTCAGGCCGCCACCTGTTTCTCGTTCACCCAATTTTCGCGGGGTGTCGTAGCCAATCCAGGTGACAGCAGTTAAGGCTGGGTTGTAGCCAGCAAACCAGGCATCCATCGAGTCGTTGGTAGTTCCGGTCTTGCCGTATATATCCGGGCGCTTGAGGGTGGCCATGGCGCGCGCTGCCGTACCAGAGCGGGTCACTTCCTGCAACAGACTGGTCATGATGAAAGCATTGCGCGCATCAATCACCCGGGCTTGATCGGTGAGTTCAGGCACTGGCGTTTCCAGCAGCACTTTTCCGCGCTGTTCGGTGATACGGGTGATCAGCCAGGGGTTGACCCGAAAGCCTCCATTGGCAAAAACAGAGTAGGCCGTGGCCATCTGCAAGGGTGTGACCGAGCCGGCCCCCAGCGCCATGGTGAGGTAGGGCGGGTGCTTGTCCTGCTCGAACCCAAAGCGAGCCGCCCACTCTTGCGCGAACTGCGGACCGATGGCATTGAGCACCTGGATCGAAATCATGTTTTTTGATTTGGCCAGACCCTTGCGCAGAGTCATGGTGCCTTCAAAGGTGCCGTCATAATTTTTGGGCTCCCAAGGTTGGCTGCCGGTAACGCTGGCACTGAAAAACAGGGGTGCATCATTCACCAGTGTTTCAGGGGTGAAACCCTTTTCCAGGGCGGCTGAGTAAATGAATGGCTTGAAGCTCGAGCCCGGCTGGCGCCAGGCCTGGGTCACATGGTTGAACTTGTTTTTGGCAAAGTCAAAACCTCCCACCATGC
>JAFMJA010000051.1 GCA_017853735.1 Burkholderiaceae bacterium
GATGACCGAATGCATTCCCAGTTTGGTGACGCCACGCTCGATTTCCTTGGCTGCAGCCTGCGGATCGTGTGGGGCAATAGCGATCATGCCGGCAAAGCGGGTGGGATGACGACGCACCGCCTCTGCGAGCTGGTCATTGGCACTTTGCGCGAATGACACTGCGGTGGCCTTGTCCATGATCTGGGTGCCCGGCGAGGTGATAGCCACCACGGCCATGTCGATGCCCGACTCGTCCATATGCTGTAGCCGGACCTGGTCCAGGTCAGTCAGGCAGCGCATGATGTGCTGGGCCCGCTCGCTCTGGCTGCTCATGTAAAAGCCCATCAGGCCTCGAAAGCCGGCATCCGCATCTGCATGATTGAGAATCTTTTTGTAGATTTCCAGCTGCTCCTGGGGAGCCCACGCCTCTTCGGTGGCAATGCGCTTGTAAGGGACCTTGGCAGGTCGGCTGGGATTGCCCGTATTGGGCATTTTGAGTTCCATCATGAGTGAGCCTGTGGGTGGTAAAAAATTAAGTTTTCCGCTTGAATGGTTCTGTTTCAGCCGGCTCCGGTCAGGTTGTCTGAGCCGATGCCCCAACGCTTGAGCGCCTGATCATCGCTGACCCGTGCATCCACCCAGCGTTCACCTCTGGGGGTTTGCTCCTTTTTCCAGAAAGGCGCCTGGGTTTTCAGATAGTCCATCAGGAACTCGCAGGCCAGAAAACTCTGGCCACGATGGGCCGATGTCACCAGGACCAGAACGATCTGGTCCAGGGGTTGCAAGAGACCCACACGGTGAATGACGCGGGCCGCATAGATGTCAAAGCGTTTGAGGGCCTCGTCAATCATGGCTTCAATGGCCTTTTCAGTCATGCCAGGATAGTGCTCGAGCTCCATGGCGCGCACGCTCTGGCCGTCGTTGCGATCACGAACCGTACCGACAAAGGCGCATACCGCACCCACGCGGCTGTCCTGCGCGCGCAATGCTGCCGTCTCGACACTGAGATCAAAATCGGCGGTCTGGATAGAAACGCGATTCGTCATCTCAGCCGCCAGTGACCGGTGGGAAGAAAGCCAGCTCACAACCATCGACCAGTTGTAGCTCCTCCTTGCACATCACCTGGTTGAGCGCCACCCGGACCGCGCGGCCGCGGGACAGGACTTCAGCGTACGCACCGCCGCGGGCGATCAGTTCATCGCGCAGCATGGCCAGTGTGGTGGCATCGGTCTGCACCTGTTCACCCGATTTTCCCAAGCCCTCTCGGATGGCGGCAAAGTACTTGATGTTGACTTTCATGCCAGCATCTCAGAAAAGGCGATGAAATTCACCAGGTCACCTTTGGCGATCGTTCTGCCGGCTGGGTTATCCACCAGACCGTCCCCCCAGACCGCCGAGGTCAGGACTCCTGAACTCTGGTTGGGAAACAAATCCAGCCCACCAGCTGAATTGCGACGCACCCGCAGGAATTCACGGCGCCGGTCAGCGCGCGGCCAGTCGAAATCTGCCCGCAAGGCGGTACGCGCCGGATGCACCTGCTGCACTCCCTGCAGTTTGAGCAAAAACGGACGCACCAGCAGTAAAAAAGTGACAAAGCTTGAAACAGGGTTGCCAGGCAAGCCAATGAAATGACAGGGGCCAGCCGGTGACACACCAGCAATTCGGCCGTATGCAAAAGGCTTTCCGGGCTTGATATCAATTTGCCATAGGTCGAGTTCGCCCAGTGCCTGTACCGCCGGCTTGATGTGATCCTCCTCGCCAACCGATACCCCGCCACTGGTCACGATAAGGTCGTTATCCTGCGCAGCCCGGCTGAGCGCATCCAGGGTGGCTGCGCGCTGGTCAGGAACAATTCCAAAATCGCGCACCTCGCAGCCCAAGCGCAGCAACAAGGCGCGCAGGAAGAAGCGGTTGGAGTTGTAAATAGAGCCAGGCGGCATGCGTTCTGGCGCAATCTCACCGGGCATGACCAATTCATCCCCGGTAGAAAACAGAGCGACCCGGGGTCGGCGCACCACGCCAAGCGTTGGCAAGCCGATACTGGCAGCCAAGCCCAGTTCCGCGGGCCCCAGGCGGGTACCTGCAGGCAATACCACTGCCCCTTTGGTGACGTCTTCGCCCGCGCGTCGAATCCATTGACCGACCTGGGGCACCACTTGCACGCGCACCTGCGCACCACCACCCAGCGCTTCACAGGACTCCTGCATCACGATGCTGTCTGCGCCTGGCGGTACGGGGGCGCCCGTAAAAATGCGTGCGGCCTGACCGGGCATCAGCTGGTGCCCGTGCTGTCCAGCCGGTATGCGCTGACTCACCTCCAGAACAGACCCAGCCACCGGCACATCCGCGCAACTCAGGGCATAGCCATCCATGGAACTGTTGTCCTCGGGGGGCACCTGCAGTGATGAACGCAAATCGGCAGTCAAGACGCGACCGTCAGCGTCAAAGGTGCTGACCTGCTCCTGCGCAGTGAGTGCAATGGCCTTGCCCAGCAACTCTTGCAGGGCCTGGTCAAGTGGCTTGAGGGGTGATCCAGGTTTGTTCATATCTGCATCTCGAAGCTGTACTCAAATCGATGTGCCTGTTCGATCAGCCAATCCGCCAGGACGTCCACCTGATCCAGCTCAAAAACCGGTCGCAAGGTTTTATGCGGCAATTGTGCCGGCGCGTTGGTGGCGATGGCAATCACAAAATCATCATCGATGTATCGGGCCAGCTTGCCGGTCTCCGGTCGCCATACCTCAATCTTCAGAAGGTCGCTCTGCTTGAATCCTTCCACCAGCACCCAATCCACCCCCTGGTACAGCTCAGCAATCAGCTGATGCACAGTCAAAGATGCGCTTTGCTCAAATTCTCGCATCAGGGCCAGGCGCTGGTTGGATGCCACCACCACCTCGAACGCACCAGCCTCACGATGCCGATGGGTATCCTTGCCTGGATGGTCAATATCAAATTTGTGGTGCGCGTGTTTGACCACCGAGACGCGCTGGCCGCGCAGCTTCAGGGCCGGGATCAGGCGCTCGACCAGAGTCGTCTTGCCGGCACCGGAATCCCCTGAGAATGCGACCACTTTCATCTTGACATCAATCGCAGTGTGCTGCGATGTAACGCTTGACCGTCTCAAGATCGGCCTCGATGACTTTCACACGCTTGGGCAGGTCTTCGATTCCAACAAATTTTTCCGGACGAGTGGGCTCCTGCCCCAGGGCTTGCACGATCGTCGCTGCAAATTTGATCGGCAGGGCTGTCTCCAGCACGATCATGGGTACACCGCCACGCAGATATTGCCGAGCAACCTTGATGCCATCGGCCGTATGGGTATCAACCATCTGTCCATGGCGCTCATAGGTTTCACGGATGGTTTTCAATCGCTCAGCGTGGGAGCTTTTGCCACTGAGAAATCCGTACTTGGAGGCCGCCTGAGCAAATGCGGCATCGGCACTCAGATCGAACCGGCCTGTTTTGCCAAGTTGTTCGCCAAACAAGGATTTCACCCTGAGGCCGTCCCGACCCAAGAGGTCGAATACAAAGCGCTCAAAGTTGCTGGCCTTGGAAATATCCATGGATGGACTGGAGGTTTCGTAGGTATCTTTTGGGGCACGGACTCGGTACACCCCGGTTCGGAAAAACTCATCCAGTACATCATTTTCATTGGTTGCCAACACCAATTGATCGATCGGCAGCCCCATCATGCGTGCCACATGCCCAGCGCAGATGTTGCCAAAATTCCCGGAGGGAACGGCAAAACTGACTTTCTGGGTATTCGCGCTGGTCGCCTGGAAATAGCCCGCAAAGTAATAGACCACCTGCGCCACCAGGCGCGCCCAGTTGATCGAATTGACTGTCCCGATCTTGTAGCGACGCTTGAAATCAAGATCGTTCGACACCGCCTTGACAAGATCCTGGCAGTCGTCAAAGACACCCTTGACTGCAAGATTGTGGATATTGGCATCCTGCAGACTGAACATCTGAGCTTGCTGAAAAGGGCTCATGCGGCCATAGGGACTGGTCATGAACACACGAATCCCTTTCTTGCCGCGCATGGCGTACTCGGCAGCACTGCCAGTGTCGCCGGATGTGGCACCGAGGATATTCAGCACTTCACCGCGACGCGTCAGCTCATACTCGAACAAATTACCCAGCAGCTGCATGGCCATGTCCTTGAAGGCCAGGGTTGGGCCATTGGATAGTGCCTGCAGGAACAGGCCGCTCTCCAGTTGTCGCAAGGGCACGATCTGATCGGTGCCGAACACTTCTGAGGTATAGGTCTTGCGACAGAGCGCGCGCAGGTCCTGCGCGGGAATGTCATCGATATAAAGCGAGAGAATCTCAAATGCCAGGTCGGCATAGGACAGGCCGCGCCACTGCGACAGCCTGGCGTCATCCACCTGCGGGTAAAACTCAGGCAAGTAAAGGCCGCCATCGGGCGCGAGTCCTTCGAGCAGGATTTCGCAGAAGCGTTTGCGCTGGGAACTGTCGTTTGCTGCGGTTCGGGTACTGAGGTATTTCATAAAAGCCCTTGGCTCGAAGTCCTAGCCAGGTCCAAACTATCTTGCCATCACTAGGTTGCAGTTAGGCATGGCCTGTGCTCTGCCAGTCAAGGCTTAGCTCAGTTCTTCCTTGCGAATGCGCACAATCGGCGCCAGCACTGTAGGCAGATCCTGCAAGCGTATCAGCGCATCGTTCATGGTGCCCTCGCGTGCCTCGTGGGTCAGGATGATCAGGTCGGTGGAAGTAGCGCCCTCCCCGCCAACCTCGTCCGCCTCGCGCTGCAAGACGGCGTCAATGCTGATATTGGCATCAGCCAGGATGCCAGTGACCTTGGCCAAAACGCCAGCCTGGTCGGCAACGCGCAAGCGAAGGTAATAGCTGGTCACCACCTCGCTCATGGGAAGCACAGGCAGCTTGCTCATGGCATCAGGCTGAAATGCCAGATGCGGCACGCGGTTCAGGGGGTCTGCAGTATGCAGCCGGGCCACATCCACCAGATCGGCAATCACCGCACTCGCGGTGGGCTCGGAGCCAGCGCCTTTGCCATAGTAGAGCGTGGTTCCGACCGCGTCCCCGTTCACCACCACCGCATTCATGGCACCTTCCACATTGGCGATCAGTCGCTTGGCCGGGATCAGGCTGGGATGGACCCTGAGCTCAATGCCCATTTCAGCGCGCTTGGTGATGCCCAGCAATTTGATGCGATAACCCAGTTGTTCGGCATAACGGATGTCGGTCGCTTCCAAGCGGGTGATGCCTTCCACATAGGCTTTATCGAACTGAACTGGAATGCCAAAAGCAATGGCGCTCATGATGGTCGCCTTATGCGCAGCATCGACCCCCTCGATATCAAAGCTTGGATCTGCCTCAGCATAGCCCAGGCGCTGGGCTTCCTTCAGGACCACTCCGAAATCCAGACCTTTTTCCCGCATTTCAGACAGGATGAAATTGGTGGTCCCGTTGATGATGCCGGCAATCCACTGGATACGGTTGGCGCTCAGCCCTTCACGCAGGGCTTTGATGATCGGAATGCCACCCGCAACAGCTGCTTCAAACGCGACCATCACGCCCTTGGCGGAGGCGGCGGCAAAAATCTCGGTGCCATGCACCGCCAGCAGCGCCTTGTTGGCGGTGACAACATGCTTGCCTGCTGCAATCGCCTGCAGAACCAGCGACTTGGCAATACCGTAGCCCCCGATGAGCTCCACCACGATATCGATATCCGGATTGGCGATCACCTGGCGGGCATCGTCGACCACAGTCACATCCGGCCCCACGATGGCGCGCGCGCGCGCAAGATCAAGGTCGGCCACCATGGTGATCTCGATGCCTCGGCCGGCACGCCGCTTGATCTCCTCCTGGTTGCGTTTGAGCACATTGAATGTGCCGGTGCCCACCGTCCCAATGCCCAACAATCCAACTTGTATCGATTTCATGGATGACACTTCAACTTGGCGTCATGGCGCCGGTTCAACGAGGGGCTCAGGCGCTGGTATGGCGCTTGCGGTAATTTTCCAGAAACCTGGCGATGCGCGCGATGGCATCGCGCAGATCGTCTTCGTGCGGCAGGAAAACCAGACGGAAGTGATCTGGCCAGGGCCAATTGAAGCCAGTACCCTGGACCAGGAGCACACGTGTCTCCTCCAGCAATTCGAGAATGAACTGTTGGTCGTTTTCGATGGGATAGATCTTTGGATCTAGCCGGGGAAACATGTACAGCCCAGCCTGCGGCTTGACACAGCTGACCCCGGGGATTGCCGTCATCAGCTCGTAGGCGATGTCGCGCTGCCGGCGCAGTCGCCCACCTTCGCAAATCAGGTCATTGATGGTCTGGTAGCCGCCCAGCGCGGTCTGGATCGCCGACTGCCCAGGGACATTGGCACACAACCGCATCGAAGACAACATGTTCAAGCCTTCGATATAGTCTCTGGCGCCTCTCTTGTCACCAGAAACCACCAGCCAGCCAGCACGGTACCCGCAAGAGCGATAGCTCTTGGACAATGAGTTGAAAGTCAGGGTGAGCACATCCTGCGACAGGCTGCCTATGGCCGTGTGTCTGGCACCATCGTACAAAACCTTGTCATAGACCTCGTCGGCCATGACAACCAGGTTGTGCTGACGGGCAATCTCGATGATGCCCAGCAGCATCTCGTTGGAGTAGAGCGCGCCGGTCGGATTGTTGGGGTTGATCACCACGATGCCCTTGGTACGCGGGGTAATCTTGGCACGGATGTCGTCCAGGTCAGGCATCCAGCCACGCGACTCATCACACAGATAGTGCACCGGCTTACCACCCGACAAACTGACCGCAGCAGTCCACAGGGGATAATCTGGCGCTGGCAGCAACATCTCGTCCCCGTCGTTGAGCAGACAGTTGGTGGCCATGACGATCAGCTCGCTGGCGCCATTGCCAAGGTAGATATCGTCCAGGCCGACACCCTTGATGCCCTGCTCCTGCGTGTACTGCATCACCGCCTTGCGGGCAACGAAAATACCCTTGCTGTCAGAATAGGCTGCGGCAGCAGGCAGGCTGCGGATCATGTCCTGACGGATTTCTTCAGGCGCCTCAAAGCCAAACACCGCAAGATTGCCGATGTTCAGCTTGATGATGGTGTGGCCCTCTTCTTCCATCTGCTTGGCCCGTTCCATCACGGGCCCGCGGATGTCGTAACAAACATTGGCCAATTTGTCTGATTTTCGGATCGCTTTCAAAATCCCTCCGGCGCCAGCAGAGACTGGCGAAACCTATAATTTGACCACAGTTCGGCCCCATCCGGGCTGCATTGCCCAATGAAACTCCAACCCGACCGACCCGATTTTTCCGCCATCACCGGTTATGGAACGGGCTGGATTGGCTTGGGCAATGAAAAAATCACCCACCACCTGATTGTCGGATCGCATGGCGAATTGCAGGCCTGGGATTGCCAAGGTTTTGCCGACCTGGGCCCGGAACACTTTGCCAGGCTGGCTGATTTCGGCCCCGAACTGATTCTTTTTGGTAGCGGCCAATCATTGCGCCGACCGCCAGCAGCCTGGCAAGCCTCACTGGCAGCCCGTGGCATCGGGCTTGAAGTCATGGATACTCTGGCCGCCTGCCGCACCTACAACATTCTGGCTGGCGAGGGACGCCATGTGCTGGCCGCTTTGCTTCTGGAATATCCATAGCGTCAAGTAAAGCCATCAAGCCAAGCGGGAAAGCTGATTTTCGTTTAAAATCTAAGGCTTCAGCCCCAATTGATCCGGATCAACATCCGGCCAGCCGCCCTAGGTGGCTCTTGCAACCCAAAGTGAAAACAAATGGCGATCGTACTCAACAAACCATTACCGGAATTTGAGGCTTCGGCCACCGGCGGCGTCAAAGTTTCGAATACTTCTCATGTCGGTCAATTGCTTGTCCTGTATTTCTATCCCAAGGACAACACACCCGGTTGTACCACCGAAGCCATGCAATTTCGTGACAAGTACAAAGATTTCGTCAAGGCAGGAGCGGTTGTCTTCGGCGTGTCTCGTGACAACATGAAGTCGCACGACGATTTCAAAACCAAACTTGACCTGCCTTTCGAATTGATTGCTGATACCGAAGAAAAGCTGTGCCACATGTTTGGCGTGGTGAAGAACAAAATCATGTATGGCAAGAAAGTTAAAGGCATCGAGCGAAGCACTTTCTTGTTTGGTATGGATGGCGTGTTGCGGCAAGAGTGGCGTGGACTCAAAGTTCCTGGGCATGTTGATGAAGTGCTCAAGTCAGTCAAAGCCCTTAAAAAGGCTGACAAAGCTTCAGAAAAAGCCGCGGCCTGATTCGTCTCTCCCAATAGCGTGAACGGGCCACCCCCAGGTGGCCCGTTTGCATTTCCTGGCCCATGATGAACCCTTTGCTCATGCATAATTGATTTATGCCTCCTCTACCTCCTGCACCCACCAAGCGCGCCTCCCAACTCAACGTCGATTCCTTAGCCCCAATTGCCGCTCTTCGTGCAAGTAAGTCAGGTGTGGCTGAACCTGAACCAAATACGGCTGCGGCCCATCCAGGTGCCGTTGCATCCAGGGAGCTTTTCAATGCTCAGGGTTCGTCTTCCAATGGCGCTGCCCTGCTAAAAAAGGCTAAAGCATTACCTCACGCGGGTATCAAGTCTCCTCCAAGGACAACCTCAAGCAAGCCAGCCCCAAAATCGAGGCAGAAACGAGCCTCCGGCCCCACCAAGCTCTTTGTACTGGACACCAATGTCCTGATGCATGATCCGATGTGCCTGTTCCGCTTTGAGGAGCATGACATTTTTCTCCCCATGATCGTGCTGGAGGAACTTGACAACCACAAACGTGGCATGACTGAGGTCGCCCGAAATGTTCGACAGACCAGCAGAATGTTGGACGCTCTGGTGGCACTGCATCCAGCAGATATAGCTGCCGGGCTTGATCTCAACAGCACCGGTCAGTTTCAAGCCAGCGGCAAGCTGTTTTTCCAGACCCAGGCATTGGAATATGTGTTGCCCGACAGTCTGCCGCTGGGGCGCTCAGACAACCAGATCCTGGGACTGGTCCAGGCTTTGCGTAAATTGCATGCGCCACGCGAGGTAGTGCTTGTTTCCAAAGACATCAATATGCGGGTCAAGGCCCGCGCACTGGGTCTGCCAGCCGAGGATTACCAGAATGACAAGGCCCTGGAGGATGGCGACATCCTTTACTCCGGCGTATTGGCGCTGCCAGCTGACTTCTGGAATGGCAGCGATCAGACGGTGGAGAGCTGGCAGCAGGGCCCACACACTTTTTATCGAATTGCAGGGCCGATTGTCGATAGCTTGCTGATCAACCAGTTTGTCTACTTCGAGTCACCCGGTGAGCCCAATCTCTATGCCCGCGTGACTGAAATCCGCGGGCCTTCCGCAGTCCTGCGTACCCTAAAGGACTTCACGCACCTGAAGAACGCGGTATGGGGCGTGACCATGCGCAATCGCGAGCAGAACTTTGCCATGAACCTCCTGATGGACCCGGAAGTTGACTTTGTCACCCTCACAGGAACGGCAGGAACTGGTAAAACGCTGTTGGCACTTGCTGCCGGCCTGACTCAGGTTCTGGACGATCGGCGCTACACCGAAATCATTGTCACCCGTGCTACGGTCAATGTTGGCGAGGACATCGGTTTTCTGCCCGGAACCGAGGAAGAAAAGATGGGGCCCTGGATGGGCGCCCTGGATGACAACCTGGAAGTCCTGTCCAAAACCGACACCGGCGCAGGTGAATGGGGTCGTGCAGCCACCTCCGAGTTGATCCGCAGCCGGATCAAGATCAAAAGCATGAACTTCATGCGTGGGCGTACCTTCCTCAACAAATACGTCATCATCGACGAAGCGCAGAATCTGACCCCCAAGCAGATCAAAACCCTGATTACCCGTGCGGGACCCGGAACCAAAATCATCTGTATGGGCAATTTGGCTCAAATCGACACGCCCTACCTTACCGAAGGCTCCTCTGGCCTGACCTTTGCCGTAGATCGGTTCAAGGGCTGGCCTCATGGCGGCCATATCACCCTGGCGCGCGGTGAGCGCTCGCGCCTGGCAGATTACGCCAGTGATGTGCTCTGAGCGGCTTGCTTGAACAGTGCTTGAGACGAACTGATCTCGGCCCCACGCCTACCGGGTGGGGCGGTCTTAGAAGTCGCCGCCCGAATGCCCGGGCGCCAGACTCTCAAAACGGGTCAGTTGCCTGAGGAAAGCAAGTTTGACAGTGCCGGTTGGGCCATTGCGTTGCTTGGCAATGATGATTTCGGCCACCCCAGGTTCCTTGCAAGCCTCTTTGGAGTAGTACTCATCGCGGTAGATGAACATGATGATGTCGGCATCTTGTTCAATGGCGCCGGATTCACGCAAGTCGCTCATCATGGGGCGCTTGTCGGTGCGCGACTCTACGCTGCGATTGAGCTGAGAGAGCGCGATTACGGGGCACCCCAACTCCTTGGCCAGCATCTTGAGTCCACGAGAAATCTCTCCCAGCTCGGTGGCACGGTTTTCATCGGCACCACCATTGGACCCACTCATGAGCTGCAGGTAATCGACAACGATCAGACCAAGCTTGCCGCACTGACGGGCCAGACGCCTAGCATTTGCCCGCAGTTCACTGGAAGTCAGGCCTGCCGTCTCATCGATATGCAAAGAGATATTGCGCAGTTTTTCGATCGCCTCGGTCAGGCGGGGCCACTCCTGGTCGGTCAATTTGCCGGTGCGCAGGTGACCCTGATCAATCCGGCCAATCGAGCCGACGATACGAACGGCCAGCTGGGATGCCCCCATTTCCATGGAAAACACCGCAACAGGCAGACCCTCATTCAAGGCCACATGCTCGGCGATATTGATCGCCAGAGCAGTTTTGCCCATGGAAGGCCGTGCCGCCAGCACCACCAGGTCCCCGGACTGCAGGCCTGAGGTCATCCGGTCCAGGTCATAGAAGCCGGTCGGTACACCGGTGACATCATTTGGGTTGTCGGCCAGTTCCTGGACACGATCCAGCAGATCAACCGCCAGCATATCCATGGACTGAAAGCCGCGCTTCAGGCGCGAGCCCTCCTCGCCGATATTGAAAATCTTTTGCTCTGAATCGTCCAGAATCAACGCCACTGGGCGGCCCTGGGGATTGAAGGCATTGCTGGCTATTTCATCACTGGCCTTCACCAACTTGCGCAAGATCGCGCGCTCACGCACGATTTCCGCGTAACGTCTGATATTGCCAGCACTGGGAACATATTGGGCCAGGGCATTCAGGTAGGCCAGGCCGCCAATTTCTTCGCCCTTGCCAGTGTGTTGCAGCTGTTCGTGGACCGTGATCACATCGGCAGGCTTGCTGCCATTGATCAGGGCGACCATCGCGCCGTAAATCAGGCGATGCTCATAGCGGTAGAAGTCGTCCTCACCCAAGAGGTCCCCCACCCGGTCCCAAGCGGCGTTGTCCAAGAGCAGCCCCCCCAGCACACTGGATTCGGCCTCAATGGAATGGGGCGGCACACGCAACTGGGCCACCTGACGGTCTTGGCCGAAATCGTTTTCCAGGGCGGTCAATAAGGCGGACATGCGATGCGTGAGCTCCAGGGCAGATGGTACGCCGGCTCAGGGCTTAGGTCGAGGGATAAGTCTGTGGACAACACCAAATAAAACTGTGGGAAGCCTGTGTGTTGATGAGGACAAGTCTAATCATGAAAAAAGCCGCACAGGGTACTGGCCCTGGCGGCTTTGGAGGGGGGCTGAAGATCAGGCCGTCTCGCCGTAGACCGACACATTGATTTCGACCACCACATCGGTGTGCAGCGCGACACTGACCGTGCTGTCGCCAACCGTCTTGATGGGACCGTTGGGCATGCGTACCTGAGCCTTGCTGACTTCAAAGCCATTCTTGGCCAATTCTTCAGCAATATCATGGTTGGTGACCGAACCAAACAGGCGGCCATCCACACCGGCTTTCTGGGTCAGTTTGACCGTGGTACCGGCCAATTTTTCACCCACAGCCTGCGCCTGAGCCAGCTTGGCGGCAGCAACTTTTTCAAGTTCAGCGCGCTTGGCTTCAAACTCGGCTTTGGCCGCTTCGGTGGCGCGTCGGGCACGGCCCGAGGGGATCAGGTAGTTACGGGCATAGCCGTCCTTGACCTTGACGATGTCGCCCAGGTTGCCCAGGTTCACCACTTTGTCAAGCAGAATGATTTGCATGGTGTCCTCTCCTTAGATCTTGTGCTGGTCGCTGTAAGGCAACAGCGCCAAGAAGCGGGCACGCTTGATGGCGGTATTGAGCTGACGCTGGTAAATGGCGCGCGTGCCGGTCAGGCGGGCCGGAATGATTTTGCCGTTCTCGGCAATGAAATCGCGCAGTGTATCGATATCCTTGTAGTCGATTTCTTCAACACCCGTGACAGTGAAGCGGCAAAAGCGCTTGCGCTTGAACAGCAGGGATTGGGTATTGCGCTTGGGGCGCTTGTCTTTGTTGAATTTTTTGAACGTGGCCATGAAGGGCTCCTAAAAACTAATCTTGACTGAATTCTTGAACATGAAATACGAGGCCTTTCGCATTGCGAGGGGTGGCGACAAAACCACTGAAGTGCCAGACGCTTCCGATGGTCTGCCGGGCGATACGCTCAGCGACTGCACCAAAAGCCACCGCCTTGACACTGGCTCTCACCTGCCTGGATTGCCCTGCCTCTTGTGCCGTAAAGGCATCCTGTTCGAGGCGCAAATCCAGAGCGGGTATGCCAGCAGGCGTGAATCGCAAGACGGCTGCCTCGGCTATCACGGCGGTCAGCACCAGCTGATTGGCAACTTTCTTCAATCCCCCGCAATCGCTATCAGGCCTGGTATTCGGCTTGCTGGGCCTTGCGAGCATCCTCGCGCTCAACAGCCTTCATCATGGAAGAGGGGCCGGTTTCGGCTTTTTTCTTCTGCACGGTGAGGTGGCGCAAAACAGCATCGTTGAACTTGAAAGCATGCTCGAGTTCAGCCATCACAGCCTGGTCCGCTTCAATGTTCAGGCACAGGTAATGGGCCTTGGCCAGCTTATTGATCATGTAGGTGAGCTGACGCCGACCCCAGTCTTCCACCCGGTGCACTTTGCCACCGCCGGCAGTGATCATGCCCTTGTAGCGCTCCAGCATGGCCGGAACCTGCTCACTCTGATCAGGGTGGATCATTAAAATGATTTCATAATGACGCATTCAAACTCCTTGTGGGTGATCCCGCTGCTGCGGGGAATAGCCGCCCCGAACGTCAACACGGGTGC
>JAFMJA010000052.1 GCA_017853735.1 Burkholderiaceae bacterium
TCAACCCGCAAAAGCAGCGCCGCGCACGGCGCGAGTTTTGAACACCATCCCTAGGTGATTAGGTGCGCAGGTTAGCCTCCAGCGCGTCGATGAACATGGCCGCCACATCAAAACCGGTCTGATCGGTGATTTCGCGAAAACAGGTCGGGCTGGTGACGTTGATTTCGGTCAGGTGCTCGCCAATCACATCCAACCCCACCAGCAACAACCCTCGTGCGGCAAGTACCGGACCGATGGCCTCAGCGATTTCGCGGTCACGTGCACTCAGCGCCCGTGCCACCCCTAGCCCGCCAGCGGCCAGATTGCCGCGCACCTCCTGGCCTTGGGGTATGCGTGCCAGGCAGTAAGGTGCCGGCTTTCCGCCAATCAGCAGAATCCGCTTGTCACCCTCCTGAATGGCGGGCAGAAACTTTTGCACCATCACGGTCTGCGCACCATGCCGGTTGAGGGTTTCAATGATGGCGCCCAGATTGAGCCCATCGTTCCTGACACGGAAAATTCCCATCCCGCCCATACCGTCCAGCGGCTTGAGGATGATGTCCTGATGCTGCTTGTGAAAGGCCCGGATGGCCTGCTCGTCACGCGTGACCAGGGTGGGAGCGGCAAATTGGGAAAACTCGAGAATGGCCAGCTTTTCCGGATGGTCACGCAGGGCGCGTGGCTTGTTGAAGACCGGCACCCCTTCGCGCTCGGCCTGCTCCAATAGGTGCGTGGCGTAGAAGTACTCGGTGTCAAAGGGCGGATCCTTGCGCATCAGCACCGCATCAAAATCGCGCAAGGCGCTCAGGCCGTCCGGACTACCCGGTCCCGAAACCTGAAACCAGTTGGCGTCTTCCTTGCCGGTCAATTGGAGATGGCGCACTTGCGCTTGCAGGCCGCTCTCGGCCCGCCAGAGCAGATGTTGTGGCTCACAGGCGGCAATATGGTGGCCGCGCCGCTCTGCCTCACGCATCATGGTGAAGGTGCTGTCCTTATAGGGCTGGAAAGATTCCAGTGGATCGGCAATGAAAAGTAGATTCATGGCGATGCGTGCCTGATGGATTGTTGGCTTGATGCGAGCTGATCGATGTCAAAATCGCTTCCAGCCTTTTTCTGATAACAGGAGTCTCTCATGAAACGTCGCGATCTTTTGCAGCTTGCACCTGTGCTGATTTTGCCTGCGCAGGGCTGGGCCCAGGAGAAGTATCCGAGCAAACCGATCACCATCATCGTGCCCTACCCTGCAGGTGGCGGTGCCGACCAGCGTTCGCGCCAGTTTGGCCGTTTCCTGAATACCGCGCTTGGAGTGCCGGTGGTGATTGAAAACCGTGGCGGTGCTGGCGGCAATATCGGTACCGAAGCCATCGCCCGCGCCAAACCGGACGGCTACACCATCGGCATGGGCAACTTTGCACCCTTGGCGGTCAACCCTGCGATGTTCAAGAAGCTCAACTTTGACCCGCAGAAAGACCTGGCACCGATTTGCCTGATTGAGCGCGGCCCCCTGATTCTGACGGTCCGGCCCGATTCGCCCTTCAAAAGCGTCAAGGACATTGTGACGGCGGCCAAAGCCAAGCCCGGCCACCTGACCTACGCCAACGGCGGCACGGGTGGCTCGCACCATTTGTCGGCGGAGTTGTTCAAGTCCATGGCCGGCGTGTTCATTACCAACATTCCTTATCGCGGGGGAGCCCCTGCCACCATCGATCTCATGTCCGGCCAGGTGGACATGATGTTCGAGCAGGCTTATTCCGCGGGCCCCAATGTGCGCGCTGGCAAATTGCGAGCTCTGGCAATCACCAGTCTGAAGCGCTCGCCCCTGTTTCCTGAGGTGCCGACCATGAACGAACTGGGGTATTCCGGCTTTGAGGTCAGCAACTGGCAGGGGTTTGTGGCGCCGGCCGGCACCCCGCCTGCCATCATCCAGCGCCTCAATGAGGTGACCAATCAGGCCTTGGCTGACCCTACGATCAAGGCCCAGATGTTGTCGCAAGGCAATGAATTGGGCGGGGGGTCGCCCGAACAGTTTGCCGCCCATATCCGTGCCGAGGCCGACCGCTGGGGCAAGCTGGTCAAGCGGGTTGGGATCAGCGCGGATTGACAGGCGGAGCGGGTGACGGTGTGCTGCGGCTTGCCCCGCTCCGCTTGAATTGAGCGCAATAGTCGGTCGGGGGCGCAGGCGCGGCCGGCCAGAAGGCGTCGAATTGGATTGAGTTCGTGCGCGCCTCCTCATGGCTGATCATGCCAAGGGCTACTGCCCTGACCCTGAGGCCGCTGGGCAGATGCAGGGGCACGCCCACAGTTCGGTCAACATGGCCTCGACCAGCCAGCAACACCACGGTTTGGTCGGGTCTCACTGCAGGTTCGAGTGTTTGGGCCATGGCCAGGTCGCGGGCAATTTGTATACGCACCATGGCTGGGATGCGCGATTCAGCCAGCTGGCCGCAGTGGCCATCGCGGATTCTTTCACTTTGCGTTTTCAGGGCCGCGGGTGATAGCAGCCGATCGAGCTCGGGATTGTTCATCGCCAACCCCATCTGCTTGCGCGGCAGGTTGGCACCCAGCACCGGGACTCCGGCCTTGACCGCGGCCATCACCGCTGCTTCATACTGGGTCCAGGGCCAGGCTGAATCCGACCAGCCCAGCGCGTCGCGCACCTGCGCGGGCTCGGCATGGCGCGGCAAATCCCGCGTGTGACGGCCTTGCTCTGCCATTTCCAGCGCCAAGGCTGCCAGACGCCCCTGACCGGTCAGGTGCATGACCACCTCGGCTTGGAGGCGGTGGTGGTCGCTGGCATCGTGCTGTTCGCCCAGCAGGAGGACATCGGCTGGCCCCAGGCTTGCGAGGCCTTGCTCAGTACTGGCTGGCAAGCGCGGGTTGGTGTGGCAGCCTGACAGGGACAGGATGGAGCAGCACAGACAGGCCAGGTGGATCAAGATGGGTCGGAGCATGCTGCGATACTAGGCCTTGTTCGAATTATTGTTTCATGTTGTCTAAATATCCCGTGCGGGTCCTGCTGACCCTGGTGGTGGCCCTGGCGGGCGCCTTGCTGTGTGTTCGGCTGCAAACACCGCTGCCCTGGATGATTGGGCCGATGCTGGCCACGGCGCTCGTTTCAATGTTGAAGGCGCCTACCGTGAGTTGGCTTCCCCTTCGCTGTGCTGGACAGTCCACCATGGGCATTGCCCTGGGCCTGTATTTCACCCCAACCATGGCGGCATTGGTGGCGCGTCAGTGGTGGGCTATTGGTCTGAGCATTGGCTGGACCATTCTGCTGGGTCTTTTTTTTGGCGCCTGGCTGCACCACCGTCACGCAAAACGCCTGCCCGGCTTCAGCCGCTCCACCAGTTACTTTGCCGGTGGTATAGGTGCTGCGTCGGAAATGACCTTGCTGGCCGAGCGTGCGAGCGGGCGCACCGACCTGGTCGCCGCTGCGCACAGCATGCGGGTATTGATTGTGACCATCCTGATCCCCTTTGCCCTGCAGTACAGCGGGATTCAGGGGCTGGATTTATCGCAGGCGGTCTCTGCGCTGGATGTGCGTCCCGTGGGTTTGCTGTGGCTGGCTCTGGCGGCTTGCGCCGGCGCCTTGGTGTTTCACCTGCTGAATGGCCCCAACCCCTGGTTCATGGGCTCGCTGCTGACCTCCATGGGATTGACCATAGCCGGCTTTGAACTGTCAGCCGTACCCAAAGAGTTATCCAATGCCGCGCAATTGCTGATCGGCATCAGCTTGGGCGTGCGCTTCACCCCGGCGTTTGTCCACACTGCGCCAAGTTGGCTCCTGTCCGTGGCAACGGGCACCCTGTTGCTGATTCTGCTGAGCACAGGCTTTGCATGGTTGTTGGCATTGGGAACGGGATTGCCCCTGGCCACCATGGTGCTTGGCAACGCCCCGGGTGGTATTGCTGAAATGGCCATTACAGCCAAGGTGCTGCAATTGGGGGCGCCAGTGGTGACCGCGTTTCAGGTGTGCCGCTTGGTCGCGGTGATGGTATTGCAAGGACCGCTGTATGAGCGGCTGTATGGCCAACGCAGCTGAGCGAGCTCAGTGAACCATCACTGGAGTATGCGCCAGCTGGGCGTATTGGGACAGCGTGTCCTCCACTTCCTCTTCGCTGGGCGTGTTGCGCTGCCATTCCATGATGCGTTGCTGAAACATTTCAGCCCAGGAACCATCCAGATACACCTCTTTGCCAGACCGTTTGTCGACAATCTCAAACCCGTGCCTGACCAGGCTGGGCTGTTCTTGGGCAGGGGCCGGCTCGCCAAGCTGCTCATCCGGCCCCATGGCCATCATGTGCATGACGCAGAAAAAATCAGAGTCGTACAAGGTGTTCATAGCAATTCAAAGATTACAGTCGCAGTCTACCTGAACCGCAGATGGAGGCGCAGACGACGGTTTCAAGGCCTGATCGAACGCCTTCACTAGGGCGTTTCGGTGGACAGCCATTGCTGGTCGACGAAATCTCCGTTGTCCTGCGACAGTCGAATCCGTGCTGGCAGCCAGCCCAGGGCAGGAGCCATCCAGAGTTCTGCCTTCAGGTCATAGGCATGGGTGGGCGCACGGGTGAGTTTGAGCGCATCCAGATCACCTCCTGGCAATTTCAGCCGTTCAAAGCCGCCAAACTCAAAGCGCCAGATGCTGGCCTCGCGCGCGCCAACCGCCTGAAATTCGATGGTGCGTCCACGCGAAATCTCGGTCGGCTGGCTGGCCAACAGACTGGCAAGCTGGATGAAAACGCTTAAATGGTCCTGCGCGCCAGTTTGCAGGGGCGCTTCTGGGCTGTTGGCGCTGAAAATGATCTTGTTTTTATCCCATTCAAAATGGGCCGCCACTTCGCTGCGCACCTTGTCAGAAAATCTTTTGGGTACCAGTCCCTGGGCGCTGATCTGGCCGCGGCTGGTCTGTACCCGACTGCCCAGCAAGAAAGCGCCAATCTCCAGCCGGGCGTCGTACTTGCTGCCATCCTGGCGCCAGAGCAACTCTCCGCTGGCGTGGTAGTTGATGCCCCGAACTGTTCCGGCTATCTCGTACTTCAGCCGGGTGGAGCCAGGTACGGCCAGAATGGATCGGGGTTGCTCAACGGGTGCGCTGGAATCTGTCTGTGGGCTTGTGTCGGCTATCGGGGCTTCGGCGGCTGGGTCAGCCTGCTGCTCGGTGGGTTGCTCAGTCACCGGTCCAGCAGGACTGACAGGAGCAGCCAGGCTGGCCGGAGCCTCAGCCAACGGGGTGGACTCTGTCGCGCTTATCTTGGGTTCGGCCTGGGCCGGGCGTGGCCGCGCTGGGCGTGGCGATTTGTCCAGAGCCACTGCCACAGGTTCTGCGGGCAGGGGGCGCACGATCAGCGGGCCGGTGAGCCATTTGGGGGAGGTCACCGGCAACAAACCCGGCGCCAGCCACAACAGCCAGAGGTGAAGCGCGAACACCAGCAGAGCCCATGCCAGCACAGGGCGGGGTAGGTCGACCATGAAGATTTTTTGCATGACAATCTGGGGCGGCGCGCAGGGCAAGAGACAGGCAAGAGACAGTTTACCCACGCACAACAACTCACATTTTTATATTTTCATGAAACTTGCTACTTACAAAGACGGCTCTCGTGATGGGCAGTTGATCGTGGTCGCGCGCGACCTGAGCATGGCCCACTATGCCACCGGCATTGCTGAGCGGCTGCAACAGGTGTTGGACGACTGGAATTTTCTCTCCCCTCAATTGCAGGACTTGTATGTGGCCTTGAACCAGGGCAAGGCGCGCCACGCCTTCCCCTTTGATCCGGCCCGGTGCATGGCACCGCTGCCGCGTGCCTACCAGTGGGCCGATGGCTCCGCTTTCATCAACCATGTGGAACTGGTACGACTGGCGCGCAAGGCCGAGGTGCCGGAAAGTTATTACAGCGATCCCCTGATGTACCAGGGCGGAAGCGACGATTTCTTGGGGCCCTGTGACGATGTGGTGTGTGTCAGTGAGGCCCATGGCATCGATTTCGAGGCTGAGGTGGCTGTAATCACCGGCGATGTGCCCATGGGTAGTTCGCCTGAGCAGGCGCTGGAATGCATCCGGCTGCTGGTGCTGGCCAACGACGTCAGCTTGCGCCACCTGATTCCTGATGAACTCGCCAAAGGATTTGGCTTTTTACAAAGTAAGCCGGCCACTGCCTTCAGCCCGGTAGCAGTGACGCAGGATGAGCTGGGTGAAGCCTGGCACGGTGGCCGTCTGCACCTGAATTTGCAGAGCGCCTGGAATGGCCGAACCGTCGGAATGTGCGACGCTGGCGAGGAAATGACCTTTCATTTTGGCCAGCTGTTGGCCCATCTGTGCAAAACCCGCAATGTGCGCGCCGGGTCCATCATCGGATCGGGCACGGTCAGCAACCGCGCCTCTGAAGTCAATGGGAAGAAAGAGTGGACCAGGGGCTACAGCTGCATTGCGGAAAAACGCGCGATCGAAACCATTCAGGATGGGCAGCCCAAGACCGACTACATGAAATATGGTGACACCATCCGCATCGAAATGAAGGGCAAGGACGGCCAGTCAATTTTTGGCGCCATTGATCAGAAAATCAGCCCGCTTGCAAGTTGACCTTCGCTGCTCTGGCTACAACGTCCAGATTGTCAACGTCGTTCAGGGCTGACCCTGCATTTTGTCGTAGCGGAGGAAGTATTCCTTGGCCATGGCAAGCAACTGCCCATCACTGGGATGGTTGCTTGGAATCACAGCCACAATGGCCTGATCAACCGCCTTGTCATGCCGGGCGCAGTGGGCTTTGAATTCGGTCTTGGCCTGTGCCGGCCCAGTCACCAAGATCTCATGCACGCCAGCCAATGCTTCGGCTACCCCGTGGTAGTAGGCTTCATCGGCCACATTGTGACCACCCGATGGTGTGTGGCGCCCGCTGGCGGAGTCACCGCGCCCGCTTCCCTGTAAAGAACCCAGATGTCCTCCTGGGCCCTTGTGCGAGCTGCGCGACTTGATTTTTTGCGCTTCAAGATGCTCGCGGTCGAACATGATGATCTGCGCCTCCGATCGGTCCAGCCAGACAATGGCGTGATAGGTGCTCATGACGGGCTTCTCCTGCAATTCTTTCTAGCCGGCGTGTCTTTTCTCAAGTTTGGTCTGGCAGGCCATGCACCGCGAGGTTTCCGGGGTTGCATGCAGCCGAGCCAAGGAAATATCCACACCACAGTCCACGCAGACACCATAGCTGCCATCCGCAATGCGTCGCAAAGCGGCCTCTACCGTATCGAGCTCGGCGCCCTCGCGTGCATCCAGCGCGAACTCCAACTGGCGTTCGGTCTCGGTCTGCGCGCGGGAATCGGGCTCGCGCTCACCAAAATGGGTGGTCGAGGCCTCTACGCGGCTGACTAAGCCGCCACGCAGACTGGCCAGTTGCGCCAGCAAATCGGCACGCTGCCTGAGCAACTGCTTTTTGAAAGTCTCCGTCTGTCCTTGTTCCATGGAAGAATCTCCTATTGGCTTGGATCATGCGCTGACCCTTGGGTAAGGTGTTTGATGCAGGTCAAAAGCGGACTCTCTCCTGGAAGTGATGCTGGAGCAAATCATGGATTTTTCGAAATATCAGACCTTGAAGATCAGCCGGCGTGGCGCTGGCAACGCGGTGCTGGACATCCAGATGCGTGCACTCAACGGCAAGCTGCCCACCGCTGGGGATGCGGGACATCGCGAATTGGCTCAGATCTGGCGCGATGTGGCCGACGATGACAGCGTGCGTTGCGCAGTGTTGCGCGGTGAGGGGCTGGGCTTTTCGGGTGGCGGCGACCTGCACATGGTGCAGACCATGACCGAAGACTTTACGGCACGCACTCGGGTCTGGAAGGAGGCGCGTGATCTGGTCTACAACATCATCAATTGCGACAAACCGATCGTCAGTGCGATCCACGGCCCTGCAGTGGGGGCAGGACTGGTGGCCGGCTTGCTGGCGGATATCTCGATTGCTGCCAAATCCGCCAAGATTGTGGATGGCCATACCCGTCTGGGCGTGGCCGCCGGCGACCATGCTGCGATCGTCTGGCCCCTGCTGTGTGGCATGGCCAAGGCCAAGTACTACTTGCTGCTGTGTGAGGCACTCAGCGGCGAAGAGGCCGAGCGCATTGGCCTGGTCTCTCTGGCCGTCGATGAGGCTAAGCTGCTGGAAAAGGCTTATGCGGTGGCCGACCAATTGGCGGCAGGCAGCCAGACGGCGATACGCTGGACCAAATACGCACTCAATAATTGGCTGCGCCAGGCGGGGCCAACCTTTGATGCGTCTCTGGGGCTGGAGTTCATGGGCTTTGCCGGACCCGATGTGCGCGAAGGCATCAGCGCATTGCAAGAAAAAAGGCCACCAAAATTCTGAAGCAATGGCCCACTCAGGAGATATGAACCGTAGAGGGCCTCAAGGCATAATCGTGCCCATGCAGCTCTTGCGTCACACCCGTGTTACGGCACGCTTTGCCTTGATCTGGTTCGTGCTGTCGCTGGTGTTGGCCCTGGCCTCGCCCTGGGTCCATCCAAAATCAATGGATCTGGTTTGCTCTGCTGGCGGAGCCATGAAGTTGATTGTCCAGGGTGATGACGATGCAAAGAAAGTATCGGGCGCCACCCTGGATTGTCCTTTGTGCGGGACCCAGAGCGCACTTGCTTCGCCAGTTCGCTATCAGACGCAAGCACCCAGCACACTGGTTCAAGTTCTGTGGCCCATCGCTTCAGTGCATCGCGCTGGGCTGACGGCCTTACCTCCACCATCCCGCGCGCCCCCTGTGCTGGCTTGAGCCGGTTGTTGACTTGTTGCCACCCCGCCATGACAGGGGTTGATGGCAGCGCGTATTCCTTACCCGACAAGAAGAGCAGACACCCCTATTGGAATGCGCTTCATTGATCCAATACATTTAATCGAATCCAGAAAGTAACCATGAAATTGAAGACTTTGATAGCCATATTGGCTTTTTCCTCGGGCGCCCTCAGCGCTCAAACCGTTGAGATCAAAGACGCCTGGGCGCGCGCGACTGTGCCGGGTCAAAAAGCAAGCGGAGCTTTCATGAAAATTACCGCCAAGGAGGATGCGCAGTTGGTGGGACTGAGCTCGCCGGTGGCGGGTGTGGTTGAGTTGCATGAAATGAAAATGGAGGCCGATGTGATGCGCATGCGGGCGGTGGCCGGTGGCTTGTCCTTGCCAGCAGGCAAAACCTTGGAGCTCAAGCCAGGCGGCTACCATGTGATGCTCATGGACCTGAAGGTAACCTTGACGACTGATGGCACCGTGCCTTTGACCTTGGTATTTAAGAATGCCAAGGGTGAGCAAACCAGGCAAGAAATCAAGTTGCCGGTCAGTCGCGCAGCGCCCGCCGCCTCAGGTCATGGTCACGCGAAGCATTGAGTGATCTGCACTAGGCGATGGATTGGGCGATTGCCTGTTTGAGCTTGCGATAATCCTTTAGGTTGAGCTCGTTTTTAGTCTGGAGAAATGAATGAAAATTGCGCGCGTTCAAGCGTCTTCCAATGTATCGCTCGGGTTGGTCGATGAGGTCACACAAATGGTTGACCTGGTGGGTGGAGAGTGGGCCTCTCACCCAAACCCAGTGCTGGCGGTGATCCAGCAAGGGGTATCCGCATCTCAATTGCAAGCCGCGGTGGTCGCCCGCGTGCCGATTGCCCAGGTGAAGTTTCTTGCACCTTTGAGCGCCTTTCTGCGTAACCCTTTTGCGGTGGGGAAGAACTACCATGACCACGCACTCGAGTTTGACAAGAGTGGCTTCAACGCCACCACCAGTGGTGCTTCGGCCATTCCGCAGTACCCGCAAATTTTCACCAAGGCCACCCTTACCCTGAACGGCCCGACCGATCCGATCCGCTTCAGCCCTCAGCATACCCAATCGGTTGATTACGAGGGTGAAATTGGCGTAGTGATTGGCAAGACTTGCCGCAATGTACACAAAGCCGATGCCATGAATCATGTCTGGGGCTTTGTAGCCACCAATGATGTCACTGCGCGTGACCTGCAGAAGAACCATGCGCAATGGTTCATGGGTAAATCGCTGGACGGCTTCTGTCCGCTAGGTCCCTGGATGACCAGTCGCGATGAGGCGCCTACCGACATGCGCATGCAGACCTGGGTCAATGGCGAGCAACGCCAGGACGCGCATATTTCACAGCTGATCTTTGACATTCCAACGCTGATTGAAACCATGAGCGCTGCCTTCACCCTTTTGCCAGGGGACCTGATCCTGACCGGCACTTCCGTGGGTGTCGGTGTGGGCTTCAACCCGCCGAAGTTCCTGCGCCAGGGCGACAAAGTGCGCGTGGCCATCAGTGGCCTGGGCGAGTTGAACAATCCAGTTGAGGAAATCTGATACGGTTGCCCTAAGATCACATTCAACAAGGAGACTGACCATGAAGCAACGTCGTGAATTCCTGCAGCTGAGTGCAGCCACCTTGGCGGCTGCCAGCTTGCCATCCCTGGCCCAGGATGCCTACCCCAGCAAGCCCATCACCATGGTGGTGCCGTTCCCACCCGGCGGCGTTGCCGACACTGTGGGTCGCCCGGTAGCAGAGGCCATGGGGCGTGCGCTTGGCCAGCCCATGATTGTTGAGAACAAAGGAGGCGCAGGTGGCGGCATTGGCATGGCGCAGGTGGCTAAGTCCAAGGCTGATGGCTACAGCGTGTTAATGGCCCTGTCCTCGGTGGTGGTGCTGCCTGAAGCTGACAAAATCCTCAAACGCACACCGCTGTTCACGCTCGATCAACTCAAGCCGGTAGCGCGCTTCACGGCAGACCCCACTGCGTTGGTGGTGCGAGCCGAAAGCCCCTGGAAAACTTACCAGGAATTTATCGCCCACGCCAAGTCCAACCCTGGTGCCGTCACCTTTGGTTCCTCGGGCAATTACGGCACCATGCATGTGCCGATGGAGCAGCTCAAGGCTGCCACCAGCAGTTTCATGCTGCATGTGCCCTATACCGGCGCAGGCCCGGCTGTGCTGGCATTGTTGTCGGGCCAGGTGGATGCCCTGTCCACCGGGCCATCCAGCGTGATGCAGCATGTGCGTGCGGGCAAGCTGCGCGTTCTCACCCACTGGGGGGAGAGCCGCCTGAGTGCTTTGCCCGAGGTGCCGACATTGAAAGAGGTGGGTGTTCCGGTCAGCTATTCCCAGTGGTCAGGGCTGTTTGTTCCTGCTGGCACGCCCGAAGCTGTAGTGGCCAAGCTGAGGCAGGCTGCCAAGGCTGCCGCCGAAGATGCGAAGGCTAAGCAAGCATTGGCTGCGGCAGGCACCTATTTCCAGTATCAGGACATGCCCGAGTTCGAGCGTTTCGTGCAATCGGATGCCAAGGCCATGGCTGCAGTCGTACAGCGTATCGGCCAAGTGCAATAGCCTGACGGCTACCACGCATCGGGCTAACCATGTTGCGCTTTCCTTATGCGCATGCCACCCATCCGCAGTGGCGCATGGCCGCTGGCCTGGTGCTGGCCCAGTTGCGTGCCCAACTGGCCGAAAGCGGGCAATCCCCCACCCTGGCGCTGCTCTACATCACGGATCACTTTGCTGCGGACGCGCAGGAACTTTTGGCGTATCTGAGTGCAGAGCTGCCCGAAGTCACCGATTGGGCGGGCACTGTGGGCGTGGGTATTGCAGTCAACAATGCGGAGTATTTTGATGAGCCTGCTGTGGCCATCATGCTGTGTGATCTGACCAGCGACCAATACCGGGTGTTTTCAGGCATAGCCCCGCTGTCCCAGGAGTTTCACGCCCACACTGCCTTGGTCCATGCCGATGGCCATACACCCGAATTGCCCGAGCTGATTCGCGAAATGGCCGAGCGAACCGAATCGGGCTATCTCTTTGGCGGTTTGGCTGCCAGTCGTGGCCAGAGTGTGCAGTTTGCACTGGGCGGCGATGGCTTCATGGGTGGACAGGGGCGCGCTACCGGCATCTTCAGCGGAGGCTTGAGTGGTGTGGCTTTCGGCGCAGGGGTCACTCTGATTTCGAGAGTCACCCAGGGTTGCCAACCGGTGTCCAAAGCCCATGCGGTGACACAGGCGGAGCGCAATGTGGTGTATCAGCTCGATGGTCAACCTGCACTGGATGTGCTGCTGGGTGATCTGAAGGTCAGCCTGGACCAACCAGAGCCTGCCTTGACCGCTGTGCGGTCCACCTTGGCCGGGCTGCATCATCCTGGCGATGCTCTGGCCGATCGGGTGGTGGGCTTGAGTGGAAATTTTGGCAACGATGTATTGGTGCGACACATCATTGGCCTGGATCCACAGCGCCAAGGTGTTGCGCTGGCAGACCTGGTGCACGAGGGCATGGAGCTGGCTTTCTGTCAGCGCAATGTGCAGGCCGCGCGTGCCGACCTGATGCGTATCTGTGCCGAAATTCGCGAAGAGTTGGAGGTGGAGGTGCCGGCTGCACCTGGCGCGATCAGCCAGGAGTCCACCCCGGTGATGCGTCAGATGCTGGGGGCGGTGTATGTCAGCTGTGCGGGGCGGGGTGGCCCGCACTTTGGCAGCCCCAGTGCTGAAATGCAGATTGTTCGTCGGGCATTGGGTGATGTCCCGCTGGTGGGGTTTTTTGCCGGCGGTGAAATCGCCCGCCATCACCTGTACGGTTACACCGGGGTGTTGACGGTTTTTACCGATTAGACCGTCACCCGCCTATTGACACTAGACGCCGCGTGCGCGATCGGCGTGAAAGCGCTGCACAAGATCAGCAAAAGCGTGTTGATCCAGCGCTGATCGTATTTCCCGCATCAGGTTCAGGTAGTAGTGCAGGTTGTGCACTGTGCTCAGCATGGGGCCGAGCATCTCGCCGCAGCGATCCAGGTGGTGCAGGTAAGCGCGTGAAAAGCCCTCCCGACCACCTTGTGAGTAAGGCGTGCCCGATCGACCTGCACAGGCATAGCAACCACAGGTTTCGTCAATCGGGCGCTCATCGTTTTTGTGCCGGGCGTTGCGGATCTTGAGGTCACCAAAGCGAGTAAACAGGTGCCCGTTTCGTGCATTGCGGGTGGGCATGACGCAGTCAAACATGTCAAAGCCCTGCTGCACCCCATAGACCAGATCTTCTGGCGTGCCCACACCCATCAGGTAATGAGGTTTGTGTGCTGGCAAGCGGGGGCCGCA
>JAFMJA010000308.1 GCA_017853735.1 Burkholderiaceae bacterium
ATACCTGGATATCCTGGGCCTTGACATCCTCCAAACCATCGACGATGGCGCGCTGAAGTTTCTGAAGATTTTTTTTTGCTGTGGAATCAGTGGTCATGAGCTGGTTTGATAAAGGTGATGGTCTTCAATATACTGCGCTACGGCTGGACTGACCCAGGGGACAATGGATTGTCTCTGGGATGAGCGGCTTCGGATGCTGGTGGCACTGATATTCATCAAAGGCATATGAAGAACTAGAAACCGATTTTCCATGCCAGCAGGCGGCTTGAAACCCGACAAATCACCAGTCAAAAGATCTCGATCTGCAACGCAAATAGTGGCCAGGCCTGGGATCACCTCCCAGTCACGCCAGCTCTTCAGGGCATCGGCCTGGTCTTTGCCCATGATCAGGAACAACCGGGCTAGTGGGTGCTCGGCCTGGAGTTCTTTCAAGGTATCAATGGTATAGCTGGGTCCAGTGCGATGAATTTCCCGTTCATCGATCACCAGCCTGGGAATATCGGCAAATGTCAGCCGGACCATATCCAGACGACAACGCGCGTCGCTCAGGGTTCGGGATTTATGCCAGGCCTGGCCAGTCGGGATGACCCGTAATTCATCCAACCCCAGCTCCGCCAGGGCAGTTTGGGCCAGGGCCCGATGCGCCAGATGGGGCGGGTCAAAAGCGCCACCAAAGACACCCAGTCGCAAGATGTTCACCCCTCAATCCAATCGCGGCGGGGCAAAAACCGGGTGTAGAGCGCTTCCTCGGGTGAGCCCGGCTCGGGTTGCATCTGATAGGACCAGCTGGCCAGGGGAGGCATGGACAAGAGAATGGATTCAGTACGCCCGCCTGATTGCAGACCAAAGTGGGTGCCCCGGTCAAAAACCAGATTGAATTCGACATAGCGGCCACGACGGTACAGCTGAAACTGGCGCTCGCGCTCAGCAAAGGGCAGGTGCTTCCTGCGCTCGACAATCGGCAGGTAAGCCAACAGAAATGCATCTCCGACACTGCGCAGCATGGCAAAGCTTTGGTCAAAGCCCAGATCGGAGAAATCATCAAAGAAGATCCCCCCCACGCCCCGCGCCTCTGCCCTATGCTTCAAGAAAAAATAATCATCACACCAGGCTTTGAAGCGGGGGTATTTGTCTTCGCCGTAGGGCAGGAGCGCGTCTCGGCAGGTCGTGTGGAAATGCACCACATCTTCCTCAAAACCGTAATAAGGGGTCAGGTCCATGCCGCCGCCAAACCAGCTGGTCTGCTGCCCCTGGGGGGCGCTGGCACAAATCATCCGGACATTCATGTGCACTGTCGGGATATAGGGGTTGCGTGGATGAAAAACCAGCGACACCCCCATCGCCTCGAAAGGCAGGCCCGCCAGCTCAGGCCGGTGCTGAGTGGCTGCAGTGGGTAGTCTGGCGCCGCGCACATGGGAAAAACCGCAACCGGCGCGCTCAAACACCTGACCGTTTTCCAGGATCTTGGTGAGCCCTTCGCCCTGCAAGGCATCTGTTGCGCCCTTTCTTTCCCAGGCATCGGCCAGAAACTCCTTGCCATCGATTGCGGCAATGCGATCGGTGATGCGCTGCTGCAATCCGAGCAAATAAGGTCTGACCAGTTCTGTATTGCTTGTGGAATTTGCCATGGTCATTTGCTAATGGTGTCAGCTCTGAGCACCGAGGAGTCCAGTAAGCCAATCGGGGAGGCTTTTTCAGGCCGCAAGCCTTTGACACCCTCAAAAGCCTCGGCTATTCGCTGCATATCCATGGCTTCGTCACCGGTCAGCCGAATAAAGTCACTCACCTTCACCGCTTTGAGTTGGTAATCCAGTCGCACCAATGCCAGGGGAACATCGGCTTGCAGGGCTGTACGGTAAAAACCGCTGCGCCAGCCCGGCAAGCGCTTTCTGGTTCCTTCCGGGGCGACCGCCAGCCAGTAATAGGTATTGTTTTGTTTGGCTTGTCCAATCTGGCTGGCTGTCTGCAGGACAGTGCCATGGGCTGAGGTTCGTTGCACTGGCACGCCACCAAGCCATCGCAGCCATGCCCCCAAGAGGGGCACATGAAACAGGGTGTCTTTGGCCCAGAAACGAGCTTGGATGCCCAGCGCCCACTTTGCAAGCACCAGGATAAGAAAGTCCCAATTGCTGGTGTGAGGATAAATGATTGCCACACCCTGCAAGGCCGGCAGACCAGAAAAATCAAGCCGCCAGCCCAACAACTGAATCAGCCACCGCGACAATGCGCTGCCTTTGAACTGCAGCGGATAAGGGCTTGGATAATCACTGGCGGTCATGGGCTATTTTCAGGCTTTCAAAGCACGATAGCCAATATCACGCCGGAATTGCATACCCTCGAAATGGATTTTCTGAGTGATCTCGTAGGCGCGTTGTTGCGCCTGTTTCACGCTGTCGGCCAGCACAGTCACGCACAGAACCCGACCCCCTGAAGTCAGGGCCTGACCGTCCTTCACCGCAGTACCCGCATGAAAGACCATGGCTTCCATGTTGTCTGCAGGCAGGCCGCTGATCACATCGCCTTTGCGCGGATTCGAGGGATAACCCTGGGCAGCGAGCACCACCCCCAGCGCCCAGCGGCGGTCCCACTCGAGTTCAATCTGGTCCAGGTGAGCATCCGTGGCGGCCAGCATCACATCCAGCAGATCGCTTTTGAGCCGCAACATGATGGGCTGGGTTTCCGGATCACCCATTCGGCAATTGAATTCAAGGGTCTTGACCGCGCCACTGGCATCGATCATGAGGCCTGCGTAGAGGAAACCGGTGTAGGGGATGCCGTCCTTGGCCATGCCCTTGATGGTGGGCAGAATGATCTCGCGCATCGCACGCGCGTGCACCTCAGGGGTCACCACCGGCGCGGGTGAATAAGCGCCCATGCCCCCTGTGTTGGGTCCCTGGTCGGCATCGAGCAAACGATTATGGTCCTGGCTGGT
>JAFMJA010000053.1 GCA_017853735.1 Burkholderiaceae bacterium
ACATGTCATCGGTACGGCCCTGGTACCAGAGGTAGCCCTGCGCATCGCGCACCGCCAGGTCGCCGGTGCGGCACCAGTCGCCGGTGAACTTGGCCAGGGTGGCTCGCGGGTTTTTCCAGTAGCCGAGAAAAAAAATCGGGTCAGGCTCGCCATGTACATCGAACCGGTGCAATGCCACTTCGCCTGGGACACCCACCGGGCATTCCTCACCCCTGTCATCGATCACCGCCACCCGATGGCCAGGGTAGCCCTTGCCCATGCTGCCGGGCTTGGCAGGCCAGCCAACAGAGTGCCCACCCTGCGCTGTGGACTTCTTCCCCTTCGGCCTCACCGAGGTGTTCATGGCGCAGTTGCCCACGATGTAGTTGACCTCGGTCTGGCCAAACATTTCGTTGACAGTGACCCCCAACTGCTTCTCACAATAGTCGAACACTGCATCGCCCACCGCCTCACCCGCGCTCATGATCGCCTGCAGCCGGAGCTTGAACTGCTTGCTGGGTGTGGGATAAGCCTTCATCATGGCTTTAAGTGCAGTGGGGAACAAAAAGCTGTGGGTCACCCGATATTTCTGCATCAGCTCGAAAGCCACCTGCGGGCTGAAGCGGCCATTCCAGGCCACGATCGGCCGGCCGAAATACAAGGTGGGCAATAAGGCATCCATGAGCCCGCCAGTCCAGGCCCAGTCCGCAGGGGACCAGAACACACTGGGCGTTTTAGGCTTGGGCAGACTCGCCCCTGTCTCTTTCAAGCTCGTCCCAAGCCCATCCCTGCCACGCGCCGCGGTGCGGGTACTCTGGCCAACATCAGGGTCGAAGCCAAACCAGTTCTGGCTGCAGACAAAGCCACTCAGATTGCCGATCAGGGCACGGTGCGGAATCAGAGCACCTTTGGGGTCACCGGTGGTTCCGCTGGTGTAGATCAGCACCGCCGGGTCGCTAGCGAGCGTGAGCACTGGCGCGTAATGCGGGCTGTGTTGTGCCAGCAGCATGGAGTAGTCCAGGTCGGCCATGGCATCGGCACCGTTGCCCACGCCAATCACCCGGCGCAAGGACTCGCAAGTATTGCGCGCCTGCAGCACATTCATGATCGCGCTTTGGTCACAGATGGCCACCATCGATCCGCTGTCACGCAAACGAAACTCCAACGCATCCGGGCCAAACAGCTGCGACAGCGGTACTGCCACCGCCCCCATCTGCAGGACCGCCAGATAAGCGGCCGCGGTTTCCATTCGCTGCGGCATGACGATCGCCACCCGGTCGCCCTTGCCGACCCGCAGCGACTCCAGGGCCGAAGACAGGCGATTGGCCTCATGCTGCAGTTCAGCGTAGCTGTAAGCACGCGGCTCCAGGCCCGGGCCGTCTGCGAAAATCGCCACCCTATGGCTGGCATCTGGCGCCAGCGACCAGCGCCGGGCACAGACTTCGGCGATATTGAATTCCTCGGGCACCAGCCAGCGAAACTGGCTATGCATCTGAGTGTAGTTGTCTCCTGCCTGATGGGCTGCCATGCCACACCTCCGTATGATGTAGTAAATGTACCAAGCCCAACGCCCGTTTCAGAGCGAATTCGTCAAGCTTCGCACCCTCAACTATCATGTCTTGACCTGGGGTAGTCCCGCGCCCGACAAGGCTGCGCTGGTGATGCTGCATGGCTGGATGGATGTAGCCGCTTCGTTCCAGTTTGTGGTGGACGCCCTGGGCGAAGAGTTTTTCAAGGATCGCTTTATCCTGGCCCCTGATTGGCGGGGCTACGGCCTGACTCGCGCACCTGAGGTGGACAATTTCTGGTTTCCCGACTATCTGGCTGACCTGGATTTCCTGCTCGACCACTACGCGGCGGACCAAGCGGTGGACCTGCTGGGCCACAGCATGGGCGGCAATGTGGTCATGCTTTATGCGGGGGTGCGGCCCGAACGCATTCGCCGACTGATCAACCTGGAGGGCTTTGGCATGCCCGCCACCCAGCCCGATCAGGCGCCCGCCCGCTATGCGCGCTGGATCGATGAACTCAAACGCCTTCACCGGGGCGAGCTGGACCTGAAAAGCTACGCGGATGTCTCAGGAGTGGCCCACAGGCTGATGAAAACCAATCCACGGTTGAACGACAACAAAGCCGCCTGGCTGGCGCGCCACTGGGCCCGTGAGAATCCCGCCGGTCAATGGGAGATTCTGGGAGCTGCCGCCCACAAGGTGGTCAGCGCGCACCTCTACCAACTGGAAGAGGCGCTGGCCTGCTTTCGCGCCATCCGCGCGCCCTTGCTGTCGGTGCAGGCCAGCGACAACCAGATGGACAAATGGTGGCAAGGCAGATACACCCTGGCGCAGTACCAGGATCGGCTCAACAATGTGCCCCAGGTTAAACAGGCCACGGTGCACGAAGCAGGCCATATGCTGCACCATGACCAGCCGCAACAAGTGGCTGCGCTGATCGAATCCTTTTTGGCCTGAGCTCGTTTAGACTCTGGCTGCTTCGGCTCTGGGAATCGAGTAAATGTCCAATTACCAACACATTGAAGTCCGGCAGATGGCTGGTGCAATTGGCGCCGAGATCAGTGGCATCGATCTGATGCAAGCAGCTTCGGATCAGGTGATCGCCGAAATCAGACAGGCCTGGCTGGCCCATGGCGTTGTCTTCTTTCGCGACCAGCCTTTGCCACCGGCAGTGTTTCTCGCGCTCGCCAGGCGCTTTGGTGAAGTCGTTGAATATCCATTTGTCAAAGGCCTGGATGACTTCCCGCTGATTATTCCGGTGCTCAAGCTGGCGCACGAGCGTCACAACTTTGGTGGTATCTGGCATACCGACACCGCGTATCTCGCTGCGCCTCCCATGGGCACCCTGCTGATAGCGCGTGAAGTGCCGCCTTTTGGTGGCGACACCCTGTTTGCCAGCGGATCGGCGGCCTATGAGGCTTTGTCTCCTGCCATGCAACAAATGCTCGCTGGTCTGCGGGCAGTCAATACATCAACCAAAGCAGAAGTCACCAAGACCCGCGAAGACCGGCTCAAGGACTCCTCTACCGAGCTGTCGCGCAAGGAACTGGTCGCCGAACATCCTGTGGTGCGCACCCACCCTGAAACCGAACGCAAGTCGCTCTATGTCAACTTCGGACACACCACCCGCTTTGCCGGCATGAGCGAGGAAGAAAGCAGAGGCCTGCTCCACTTTCTTTTTGCCCACCAGATCAAGCCTGAATTCACCTGTCGCTTTTCCTGGCAAGTCGGCTCGATCGCCTTGTGGGACAACCGCTGCGTGCTGCACAACCCGGTCAACGATTACCACGGTCATAAACGGCTGATGCACCGCATTACCCTAAAGGGTGATGTTCCCCGCTGAAGGGCTGGATCCATCTTCGCAGACAAATATTGGAGAACTTATGAAAACTGGCATTTCCACTTTGGTGCTCACCATGGCCTGGGCCCTGCTGAGCAACCCGGTTGGCGCCCAGGCGCCCGCTGCGCTCAGCGGCAAATCGATTCGCGTGGTGGTGCCTCAAACCACAGGCGGAGCCTCCGATGCTCTGGCGCGGGTGATGGCGCAGGAAATCGGCAAGCGCTGGAACGCACCGGTTGTGGTGGAAAACCGCGCCGGCGCAGGCGGTGTGATCGGCAGTGACCTGGTGGCCAAGTCCGCGCCAGATGGCAGCACCTGGCTGATGAGTTACTCGGGCACGCATTCGATCAACCCGGCACTTTACAAGTCCATGCCCTTTGACACCCTGAAGGACCTGGCGCCCATCGGCTCACTGGCCACCCTGCCCTTTGTGCTGGTGATCAGCCCAAAATTGCCAGTAAACAATCTGGGCGAATTCATCGCCTACGCCAAGGCCAACCCGGGACGCATCAACCTGGCTTCCTCGGGCAATGGCTCGGTGGCCCACCTCCTGGCCGAAATGCTGGCCAGTGCTGCTGGTGTCAAGATCACCCACATCCCTTACAAAGGAGTAGCGCCTGCGCTGACCGATGTGATCGGTGGGCAGGTGCAAGGTATTTTTGCCAGTGCGCCATCCATCATGGGCCATGTCAAAAGCGGCGCAGTCCGTGCGTTGGCGGCATCGGCCACCAAACGTGCTCCTGCGCTGGCTGAAGTTCCCACCTTTGGCGAGGCTGGTTACCCCGCGCTTGCGATCGACTCCTGGTTTGCCTTTTTTGTTCCCTCTGGCACACCCGCGGCTTTGCGTGAGCAAATTCACACCGAGATCAACAAGGTGCTGCAGGACAAGGAAGTGGCCGCGCGTTTTGCCGGCCAGGGCGCAGACCCGATGATCACCACCCTGGATGCTTTCAACCGGATTGTGGTCAGCGACATGGACAAATGGGGCAAGGCAGTGCGCGACTCCGGGGCCAAGATCGATTAGCGCACTGCAGTCTGCCACCACCGGCGTGAGAAAATAGCCGGTTTCAAGCACAGCCGTCAGCAGGCTGCCGCTTGCCAGCCAGCTTTCAAAATTAGGACCTCTCCATCATGGACGCAGAACGCATCAACGCCATTGGTTCCCAGCTTGCCGATTTGAGCCAGCGCACCCTTGAGCTCCGGAGGTATCTTTGACTACGATGCCAAGTCTGAACGCCTGAGAACCGTCAACGCCTCACTGGAAGACCCGGCGGTCTGGAACGACCCCAAAAAAGCCCAGGAGCTGGGCAAGGAAAAGAAGGCCCTCGACGATGTGGTGGTCGCGCTCGACCAACTCAGCAGCGAGCTGTCTGACAACAGCGAGTTGTTCGAGATGAGCCGCGAGGATGACGACCAGGCGGGCCTGCTCACCATTGAGGGCGAGGCCGTCAAACTGGCGGGGATTGTGGAGAAGCTCGAGTTCCGCCGCATGTTCAACCAGCCGGCTGACCCGAGCAATTGCTTTCTCGACATCCAGGCGGGCGCCGGTGGTACCGAGGCCTGCGACTGGGCCAGCATGCTGCTGCGCCAGTACCTCAAGTACGCCGAGCGCAAGGGCTTCAAATCCACGGTGGAAGACGAAACCCCGGGCGACACGGCCGGCATCAAGGGCGCCACCATCAAGATTGAAGGCGACTATGCCTACGGCCTGCTGCGCACTGAAACCGGCGTGCACCGGCTGGTGCGCAAGAGCCCGTTTGACTCTTCCGGTGGCCGTCACACTAGTTTTGCCAGCGTGTTCGTTTACCCCGAGATTGATGACTCGATCGAGATCGACATCAACCCGGCCGATGTGCGCACCGACACCTACCGTGCCAGCGGCGCTGGTGGTCAGCACATCAACAAGACCGATTCAGCGGTTCGCCTGACCCACATCCCTACCGGCATCGTGGTGCAATGCCAGGACAGCCGCAGCCAGCACAGCAACCGCGATGTGGCCTGGCGCCGCCTGCGCAGCCGCCTGTACGATCATGAAATGAAAAAACGCATGGCTGAGCAGCAGAAGCTGGAGGACACCAAGACCGATGTGGGCTGGGGCCACCAGATCCGCAGCTATGTGCTCGACCAGAGCCGGATCAAGGATCTGCGCACCAACGTCGAAATCTCCAACACACAGAAAGTGCTCGATGGCGACCTCGATGCATTTATAGAAGCTTCACTGAAGCAGGGAGTCTGATATGCGAGAAGGAACTGCGGCCGTGATCCGGCGCGAAGACTACACCGCCCCGGCCTATTGGGTTGATACCGTCGAGCTCACCTTTGACCTGGACCCAGCCAAGACCCGTGTGCTCAACCGCATGCAGATGCGCCGCAATCCAGCGGTACCTGCCCAGGCCCTGCGACTCGATGGCGAAGAACTCAATCTGGCCCGGGTGCTGGTCAATGGCCAGGGCACCAGCTTCAAGATGGACGGTGGCCAGCTGGTGCTGGAAAACCTGCCCGAGGGGCAGGAGCCCTTCCAGCTGGAGATCTTCACCACTTGCGCGCCCGAGAAAAACAGCAAGCTCATGGGCCTGTATGTCAGTAACGAATCGTTTTTCACCCAGTGCGAGGCCGAAGGTTTTCGCCGCATCACCTATTTCCTCGACCGGCCCGATGTGATGGCCAGCTACAGCGTCACTCTGCGCGCCGACAAGCGCCGCTACCCGGTGCTGCTGTCCAATGGCAATCTGGTGGCACAGGGCGAGCTGGAAGAGGGTCGTCACTTCGCCACCTGGGTCGATCCGCATAAAAAACCCTGCTACCTGTTTGCGCTGGTGGCAGGCCAGCTGGTGGCCCGCGAACAGCGCATCATCGCGCGTAACGGCCGCGAGCATCTGTTGCAGGTCTATGTGCGAGCCGGCGATCTGGACAAAACCGAACACGCCATGAATTCGCTCATGGCCTCGGTCGCCTGGGACGAAGCGCGCTTTGGCCTTGCGCTGGACCTGGAACGATTCATGATCGTGGCCACCAGTGACTTCAATATGGGCGCCATGGAAAACAAGGGCCTCAACATCTTCAATACAAAGTATGTGCTGGCCAATCCGGCCACCGCCACCGATGCCGACTACGCCAATATCGAGAGTGTGGTGGGGCATGAGTATTTCCACAACTGGACAGGCAACCGGGTCACCTGCCGCGACTGGTTCCAGCTCAGCCTGAAGGAAGGCCTGACCGTCTTTCGTGACCAGGAGTTCAGCCAGGACCTGGCGGGCAGTCTGTCGGCCAGAGCGGTCAAGCGCATTGAAGATGTGCGCGTGTTGCGCGCTGCCCAGTTTCCTGAGGATGCCGGGCCCATGGCCCATCCGGTGCGCCCCGACAGCTATCTGGAAATCAACAACTTCTACACGGTCACAGTCTACGAAAAAGGTGCCGAAGTGGTGCGCATGCAGCAGACCCTGACCAGCCGCGAGGGTTTCGCCAAAGGCATGGCGCTGTATTTCCAGCGCCATGACGGCCAGGCGGTGACTTGCGATGACTTTGCCCAGGCCATTGCCGACGCCAACCCCGGCTCGGAGCTGGCGCGCCTGCTACCACAGTTCAAGCGCTGGTACAGCCAGGCCGGCACGCCCCGCGTGGCTGCACGTGGCGACTATGACGCCGCTCAGCGCTGCTACACCCTGACACTCTCGCAGAGCTGCCCCGCCTCAGCGGATCAAGCGCTCAAGGAACCCTTTGTAATCCCGATCAGTCTGGGCCTCATCACCCCCGATGGCCAATCACTGGCCCTGCAAATGGAGGGCGAGACCGAGCCTGGGTCGAGCTCGCGCACCATCGTGCTCAGCCAGCCCAGCCAGAGCTTGCGCTTCATCAATGTTGTGGACGAACCGGTTCCCTCCTTGCTGCGCGGCTTCAGCGCGCCAGTAATCCTGGAGCTCGACTACAGCGATCAGCAACTGCTCACCCTGCTGGCGCATGACACCGATCCCTTCAACCGCTGGGAGGCTGGCCAGCGCCTGGCGCTCAAGCGCGCGCTGGTCGCCATTCACAGCCCCGCCCGGATCAGTGAGATCAAAGTGCTGGACAGCGCCTATATCGAGGCCATGCGTCAGGTGCTGCACCACCCCAGGCTGGATGCCGCCTTCAAGGAACTGGTGCTCACCCTGCCCGCCGAAACCTATATGGCAGAACAACTCGATGTGGTGGACCCGCAGCGTGTGCATGCGGTGCGCGAGGCCATGCGCACCCAATTGGCGCTGGAACTGCAAGACGACTGGCAGGCGGTTTACCAAGCGCACCTGGACACTGGCGCTTACCTGCCAGACGCAGTCTCCAGCGGGCGTCGCGCCCTGGCTGGCCAGGCGCTGGCCATGCTGTGCCTGGCGGCTCGTGAGACTGGCGATGTGGTCTGGCCTGGCAAGGCTTATCAGCGCTTCAAGGAGGCCGGCAATATGACCGACCGCTTCAACGCCCTGCACGCGCTGGTCAATACCGGCCACGAGCTGGCCAGCTCGGCGCTGGCGCGATTTCACACCCAGTTCAAGGATGAGGCCCTGGTACTGGACAAATGGTTTGCACTGCAGGCGGGCGCCTGCGACCGCGGCGGGCAAGTGCTTCCCGCTGTGCGCAGCCTGATGACCCACCCGGACTTCAACCTGCGCAACCCCAATCGCGCCCGCAGCCTGATCTTCAGCTATTGCAACGCCAACCCGGGCGCCTTTCACCGGGCCGATGCGGCCGGCTATGTGTTCTGGTCCGAGCGGGTACAGGAGTTGGATGCGATCAACCCCCAGGTGGCAGCCCGTCTGGCGCGCGCCCTCGATCGCTGGAAAAAATTGGCAGAACCCTATCGCAGCGCCGCGCGCGAGGCCATCGCCCGTGTAGCCGCCAAGCCCGACCTGAGCAACGATGTGCGCGAAGTCGTAACCCGTGCCCTGGCTGAGGCGGCGAGCTGAAGGGCCGACAAATTCTGGAGTGCTTGTGATGAGTTCAAAGATTTCCCTGACCCGTTATCTGGTCGAAAAACAGCGTGTCCAAGGACATATTCCAGCCCAGCTGCGCCTGCTGCTCGAAGTGGTGGCGCGGGCCTGCAAGGGCATCAGCCATGCGGTCAACAAAGGCGCCCTGGGTGGTGTGCTGGGCAGCGCTGACAGCGAAAACGTGCAGGGCGAAGTGCAGAAAAAACTCGACATCATTGCCAATGAGGTGCTGATCGAGGCCAACGAGTGGGGTGGCCATCTGGCAGCCATGGCCTCCGAAGAAATGGAAGGCATTTATGTGGTGCCCAACCGCTATCCCAAAGGTGAGTACCTGCTGCTGTTTGACCCGCTCGACGGCTCCAGCAATATCGATGTGAATGTGAGTATCGGCACGATTTTCAGTGTGCTCAAAAAACAGGGCGATGATCCCAACACCATAGACCCGGTGAATGAAGCAGACTTCCTGCAAAAAGGCTGCCAGCAAGTGGCTGCAGGTTACTGCGTCTATGGCCCGCAGACCACCCTGGTGCTGACAGTGGGCGATGGTGTGTCCATGTTTACCCTGGATCGCGAGCAGGGCTCCTTTGTGCTCACCCAGGAGGATGTTCGCATCCCTGAGGACACCAAGGAATTCGCCATCAATATGAGCAATATGCGCCACTGGGATGAACCGGTACAGCGCTATATCAACGAATGCCTGCAGGGCCGGGACGGTGAGCGCGGCAAAGATTTCAATATGCGCTGGATCGCCTCGATGGTGGCCGATGTGCACCGCATCCTGAGCAGGGGCGGCATCTTCATGTACCCCTGGGACAAGCGTGAGCCCCATAAACCGGGCAAACTTCGTCTGATGTACGAGGCCAACCCGATGGCCTGGCTGGTCGAACAGGCCGGCGGGGCCGCCAGCAATGGACGCGAGCGTATCCTGGACATTCAGCCCAAGTCACTGCACGAGCGGGTGAGTGTGATCCTCGGCTCAAAAAACGAGGTCGAGCGAGTGACCCGCTACCACCAGGCCTGAAGCACCCTTCAGCGCAAGGCCATCAGTGTGCGAGTGATGTCGTCAACTGGACCGGCGATCCAACCATTGGCGGGAAAATGTTGTGGAAGATGCATGCGCCCAATGGGTGCGGAAAGGCTCCTGCAGGCTTGATGGCTCCTGCACATTGAGCAGGTCTCCCGACCTCATACTTGGGTAGAGCTTTTCGAGCGACTTCACCTCGGTCATGCTCAGTCTTTTCAAGATCATGCCGGGGTGCAATTCACTGGGAACATGAAGTCCTGAGGCCTCCAGCAATTCACGCAGTGCCTCCAGTGTGTGGTGGTGAAAATTTTTAACCCGCTCGGCCTTATCGGTCACCACCAGAGCCCTTTGGCGAAGCGGATCCTGAGTCGTCACGCCCGTCGGGCAATGCCCGGTATGACAGGTTTGCGCCTGAATACATCCAATGGCCATCATATAGCCTCGCGCACTGTTGCACCAGTCAGCACCGAGCGCGAGCGCACAGGCCATATCAAATGCGCTGACGATTTTTCCACTGGCACCCAGTCGGATTTTGTCGCGCAAGCCCAGCCCCACCAATGTGTTGTGTACCAAGCGTAAACCCTCGCGCATGGGTGTTCCCAGATGGTCGCTGAACTCCAGGGGTGCAGCCCCGGTGCCACCTTCAGAGCCATCCACCACAATGAAGTCGGGGTAGATATTGCGCTCAGTCATCGCTTTGGCCACCGCGAACCACTCCCACGGGTGACCGATGCAGAGCTTGAAACCGACTGGCTTGCCGCCCGAAAGATTGCGCAAATGAACAATAAAGTCCATCAACTCCAGTGGCGTGGAAAAGGAGCTGTGCGCATTTGGTGAGATACAGTCTTCCCCAACGGCCACCCCGCGCGCTTCAGCAATCTCCTCGGTCACTTTGGGGCCGAGCAGAACACCGCCATGCCCTGGCTTGGCGCCCTGGCTCAGCTTGATTTCAATCATCTTGACCACATCTCTGCGGGCGTTTTGCTCAAACTTGTTGGCGTCAAACTTTCCCTCGGCATTTCTGCAGCCAAAGTAGCCGCTACCGATCTCCCAAATGATGTCGCCCCCGTGCACAAGGTGATGCCGCGAGATCGACCCCTCGCCTGTGTCGTGCGCAAAATTGCCCAGCTTGGCACCCTTGTTCAAGGCCAGGACCGCATTGGCGCTCAACGCGCCAAAGCTCATGGCTGAAATATTGAACAGGCTGATGTCGTAAGGATGGGCGCATGCGGGACCCCCCACCTTGACCCTGAAGTCACTCGACGCAATATCGGTAGGCGCCATGGAGTGGGTAAGCCACTCGTAACCGATGGCCTGCACATCGAGCTGGGTCCCCAGAGGGCGTTTATCCGACTGGCCCTTGGCGCGTGCATAGACCAAGGAGCGTTGCGCGCGGGAAAAAGGAGCCGCTTCATTCTCGGACTCGATGAAGTACTGGCGGATTTCAGGGCGTATGAATTCAAAAAGAAAACGCATATGCCCCAGGATGGGGTAGTTGCGCAAGATCGCGTGCTGTGTTTGCCGAAGATCACGAACACCGATGGCAGTGAGCGCTGCAAACACAAGCAACACCCAAAATCCGCTGCCCGACAAAACGAAAATCAGGCCGCTGATCAAGGTCCCGATCAGGGCCAGCACAAATGTGGCGTATCGGGAAAGCGATGCATCCGACAAAAGTTTATTCATGGCAAGTCTCCTTGTTATTGAATTTTTTCTTGATCCCCGACTAGCATAGCCGATCGTCATCCTCTTCATTCGAAGCAGTTAGCAAGCCATTCGCTACTCGGCCAAACACCCCGCAAAGGTATAATTTTTTGCTAGCCGGAGTAGCTCAGTTGGTAGAGCAGCTCATTCGTAATGAGAAGGTCGGGGGTTCGATTCCTCTCTCCGGCACCAAGGAAACAAAGGGCTAGGGATGGTGTTCAAAACTCCCGCCCAAGAAAAAGACCAGCTTTCGGCAGGCCACCAGGCCCTGAACAGTATGATTCCGATATTCCATGGGTGGACTGGCGTATCACCTTTTTGGCCAAATTGACCCTGCACCCATGCTAGCTATCGACAACCCTTTTTTGCAGTGGCTGGGCGTTCGCCTCACAGATTGGCGCAGCGACTACGCCGAGATGGCGTTGCAGGCCTCGCCCAACCACCTCAACCGCATTGGCCGCATACAAGGCGGCCTAATCTGCACACTGCTCGATGCAGTGTGTGGTTACAGTGGACTGTATGTGCCTGAGGGGCAGCCTGCACTACGCAACGTGACCTTATCGATGACCACCAATTTTCTGGACACCGGTGAAGGCCAGTTCCTGGTGGCTAAGGGTTTTGTCGAACGCAAGGGCCGCAGTGTCTACTTCTCTCGTGGCGAAGTCTGGCTGGATCAGCAGTTGCTATTGGCCACGGCGGTGGGAACTTTCAAGTACCTGCGCTAACGCGCTCGCCATACCTGCATCGTGTTGAAGCCCTCTTCGAATTCCTGTACCAATCAGGAGAAGAGCCAAAGTAATTGTTGCACGCGGTACTGAGCTGGTTGTGTAAACGTAAGGACTTCATGGGATAGGTGGTGGTTGTAGCGGTGTAGCCAGTCAGTAGTCATATCTTTAACCTCTTGCAAGCTTACAAACTTGTCAGAAACTCATTTAGAAATTAATCGATAAGATGTCCAAACACCTTTTGCGATTCATGCTCCTGTTTGTCATCACCGGGAAAGCCGTGGCCATTGAAGAACCCAAATACGATGTGCTACTTAGCGAAGGGCAGTTCGAAATTAGGAAATATGCCCCCAAGCTGATTGCCGAAGTCATTGTGGAAGGCGACATGGATGAGGCATCTAGCAAAGGATTTAAGCTGATTGCCAACTTCATTTTTGGCAATAATCAAGCGGCCAATCAAACCAGTAGCGAAAAAATCGCCATGACAGCACCGGTCACAGTGGAGCCTCAATCTGTCAAGATTGCAATGACTGCACCAGTGACTGTTGAACCACAAAGTATTGGCTCCAGTCCAACGGTCAACATGGAGACAGCCAAGCAATGGCGTGTTGATTTCGTCATGCCAAGTCAATACACCCTGTCATCCATCCCTAAACCTAGCAACGAAGCTGTGAAGCTTAAAGAAATACACAGCAAGTCATTTGTAGCTCTCAAATACTCCGGTTTCAATACCGTTGCCAGAGTGCAATCCAAAACACTCGAAGTGATTGCGTGGGCTTCAGAGAAAAAGTTGAAAGTGATTGGCACGCCTCAACTCTCTCGCTATGACCCTCCATGGACATTACCCATGTTCAGGCGAAATGAGATCCTGATTGAGGTCGCTTCACCGTAACAACAATGTGATGTTTCACGGTTTTTAATGGCGCAATCAAGTCTTTTCAGGCCACCCTGAGCTTCAATTCCAAGTCTCCACAGTTTCATTTTTGGCCATTAGTGAAAATTTACTGGCTGCATAGCCTGTGTAGGCATCGGCGTGGAGGGTGGTGGCGATCAGGAGCCACACCGGGCAACACCAGAATCATGAGAAAGCTGGGTTGCTTGGCTATTTGTGATGGCCTTGCCATGCCGTTTCTTGTTTCGTTAGTTGACGAAGGACTTTCTGGTATTTGGGCGGTAACGTGTCCGGCCAAACATTGCTCAGTTTGAATTTTTCATTGCCTTCCAAAACTTCGAATTTCATTGACCAACCGCTGAATGA
>JAFMJA010000309.1 GCA_017853735.1 Burkholderiaceae bacterium
CCACGGTTGATGCAACAGAACTGATAAGCATGTCGGCGATGACTGGCGCCATGACTGTGGCGCAAGGTATTGCAAAGGGTTATTCAGCCCCCAACAAGTCCTGACGACTATTCGGCAAGATGAGTGGCGCCCAGTGCGCCTTCTCCTCGCCACCTTCCTGATCGCCACCAACCTCACCGCTTGCAGCAGAAGCGATGAGGATGAATGCGTTGATGCTGCCATGGTCAAGCTGAAGGCCGAGCGCGCAGAAGAAATCAAGAACTGGCCGCCTGGTGGGCTAGAGGCCGCTGAACTGGGCTTCAGGATGCAGTGCGCAGAGGCCAAGGAAAAAACTGGCAGCGACCCAATGAAGTCGGGGTATTGATAGCCGTACCTGCTTGCCGCCAAACTGTGCCAGAAAAGGAGGTATCTATGCGGCTAATCACAACCATTCTGGCTCTGCTGCTGGCCTCTAGCGGTGCTTGGGCTGGGAGGGTCAGGTCAGGAACGCCCTTGGACAAAGGCAGCGGATGGTTAACAATGAACTCTGGTTAACCCCACACTTGATGTGACGAGTCATGGGCACAAAATGCAATAGGTATCGAACCTACCTTGTTGTCACAGCCCATCAATCGATCAAACCAGCCTTGAGCTGCCATTAAACTGCTGGGTAGATATGCAATGTCTACTGGCTTGATCGACCCATGCTCGCATTTATTTTCCAACGACTGATTCAGGCTGCATGGGTAATGCTGGCTGTGGCTTTCATCGCCTTTTTACTGTTCCAGTATGTCGGAGACCCAGTTTTGTTCATGCTAGGGCAGGATGTGACGCCAGAAAAAGTCACCGAACTGAGGTCTGAACTTGGCCTGGATCAGCCTTTCTTCGTTCAGTTTTACCATTTCGTCGTCAATGCTGTGCAGGGAGACTTTGGCATCAGCCTGCGTCTTGGCGGCAAGGTGTCCACGCTCATCGTCAACCGCCTGCCTGCCACTTTGGAACTTGCTGTGGCGGCTGCCTTGCTGGCTCTGCTGCTAGGAATACCGCTTGGGGTGTATGTCGCCTTGCACCGGCAGAGTGCAATGAGCAAGCTGCTGATGACCGCATCACTGGTTGGAGTATCTTTGCCTACATTTCTGATAGGTATTTTGTTGATTCTTATTTTTGCGGTCTGGCTGGGATGGCTGCCCAGTTTTGGTCGTGGCGAGGTGGTGCAGCTATGGGGCTGGAGCAGCGGTTTGCTGACTATCGATGGATTGAAACACCTGGCTTTACCGGCACTGACGCTATCCTTTTTTCAGTTGACCCTGATATTGCGGCTGGTTCGCGCTGAAATGCTGGAGGTACTTCGCACCGACTACATCAAGTTTGCCCGTGCCCGCGGCTTGTCCGAACGGGTGATCCATTTTCAGCATGCCTTGCGCAACACCCTGGTGCCTGTTATCACAGTCACAGGTCTTCAACTGGGCTCACTGATCGCTTTTGCCATCATCACCGAAACAGTATTCCAATGGCCAGGCATGGGCTTGCTCTTCATCCAGGCGGTCACCTATGCCGACATTCCGGTCATGGCGGCCTATCTGTGCCTGATTTCGCTGATTTTTGTAGTGATCAATCTGGTAGTCGATTTGCTTTACTTTTGGGTCGACCCGCGCCTGAGGAGTGATCATTGATGCGCTGGCGTGACTCTGACTTGTTTCATTCCTTCAGCAAAACTCCCATTGCCTGGGTCGCACTGGCAGTGGCCAGCGTGTGTGTACTGGGGGCCGCTTTTGCGCCTTGGGTGGCGCCACACAATCCTTTTGATGCAGCCAGTCTGCACTTGTCGGACGCGCTTTTGCCCCCGGTTTGGTTAGCCCAGGGTCAGTGGACTTATTTGCTGGGCACCGATGATCAGGGGCGCGACATTTTGTCTGCGCTGCTGTATGGCTCTCGCATCTCGCTCTCAGTAGGCCTGACCTCGGTGGTGTTGTCGCTGTATCTGGGCGTCAGCCTGGGCCTTTGGTCTGGATTTGCTAGGGGATGGCTTGACAATTTCATCATGCGGGTCTGCGATGTGATGCTGTCGTTTCCATCGATCTTGGTGGCTCTGCTGATTTCAGGCGTAGGCCGGGCCTTTTTGGGCAGCGAGCATGCATCGTTTTCGTTTGTGGTGCTTGTCACTTCGATCACTCTGACTGGCTGGGTTCAGTACGCCCGGACAGTGCGTGGAGCGACTTTGGTCGAACATAAGAAAGAATACGTGCAGGCTGCCAGGGTGATCGGCGTATCGGGCCCAAGCATCATGTTGCACCACATCTTGCCCAATGTGATGGGGCCGGTGCTGGTGCTTGCTACGCTACAGGTAGCTACCGCGATCATCACCGAAGCCACCCTGTCATTTTTGGGTGTGGGCACACCACCCACTTCACCCTCGCTGGGTACGCTGATTCGCATTGGCAATGATTTTCTTTTCTCAGGCGAGTGGTGGATCACGGTATTTCCAGGGCTGATGCTGATCTTGATCGCTTTATCGGTGAATGTCATTGGCGACTGGCTACGCGATGCCCTTAACCCCAAACTTCACTAAGGATATCGGCCTTGTCTTTGCTTGATATCAAGAATCTCTCGGTGGATATCCCCACCCGCCACGGCGTGCTGCATGCACTTAAAAATATCGATCTGCACATCGACGCAGGTGAAATACTGGGGGTAGTGGGCGAGTCGGGTGCCGGCAAATCGCTGACCGGAGCAGCCATACTCGATCTGCTCGAGCCGCCTGGGCGCGTGGTGGGCGGTGAGATCAGGTTGTCCGGAGAGCGCATCAGCGGCCTGAATCCGCAGGCCATGCGGAAGATTCGCGGCAAACGCATTGGCGCCATCTTCCAAGACCCGCTCACCTCGCTGA
>JAFMJA010000310.1 GCA_017853735.1 Burkholderiaceae bacterium
GCCTTCGTACGGAATCTAAAGCTAAAGGCCTGATTTATAGGGAGGCCAGCCCACAATTCGTCGCTGAGTTGAAAAAGCTGTCTGAGCCTATTGAGGCAGCTTGGTTGGCCGACGCTGCCAGTCTGGGTGTCGATGGCAAGGCTGCTCTGGCATATTTCAAAGAAGAAGCCATTAAAAACAAGTGACCCGACACTTGCCTTTCCCCGACAGCCCAGGCCGGCGGGGAATATGACAAGCATAAACGACGGAGACAAAATGTATGAGTGAGATGCAAGGCGTGACTGGCACCGACGACAGCTTGGACCGATGGTTGGGCATCTTGTCGTCCATTCCTTTGGGCTTGATCGTGGTGCTGACGTTTCTCGACGTCTTTGCACGTTATCTCATCTCTGCTCCCATTAAAGGCAGCCTCGAGATCATTCAATACGCCATGGCCTTGAGCATCTTTGCCGCCTTGCCTCTGGTGACGAGACATCGCGGCCATGTCACAGTGTCGTTGATTGATAGTTCTCTGGGGGCAAGCGCTTTGCGATCCAAGGTGATCATGTCCGATCTCATCAGTCTGGTGGCGTTGATGTTGATGAGTTGGCGTTTATGGGTCTACGCTGGAGAGTCAATCGAGCAAAAGCAGCAGACCATCGTACTGGCCATGCCTCAAGGTCCATTGGTGTATGCATTGTCATTTTTTGCAGGCCTGACCAGTTTGTTGGTGTTGTTGGACCTGAGGCGCCAGTTGTCTCGTACAGGAGACGCATCATGACCCTGGCCCTTATTGGATTCGTCATACTCTTTTTGATGGCTTTTTCAGGTGTCCCGCTCGGCTTTGCCATGCTGCTGGCCGGGGTGGGGGGATTTGCCTACATCCGGGGTGTCGACGGTTCGCTAGCTATGCTCGGTCAAATCTTGTTTGACTCCTCGGCCAATTACGGCATGTCCGTATTGCCCATGTTCGTGCTGATGGGCATCTTCGTCCATAAGGCCGAAATCAGCGAAGAACTTTACGACGCTGCGAATGCATGGCTGGGGCATTTCAAAGGTGGTTTGGCGCATGCCACGGTAGCCTCGTGCGCTTTGTTTGCCGCCATCTCGGGCAGCTCGATCGCAACTGCCGCCACCATGAGCCGTGTGGCCATTCCACCCATGCGTCGACTGGGCTATCACGACCGCCTTTCAACTGGTTCTGTCGCCTCGGCGGGGGTGTTGGGCGTATTGATCCCACCCTCAGTGCCGCTGGTTATCTTTGGTCTGCTGACCGAGACCGACATCCGTAAGCTTTTTATCGCCACCATCATCCCCGGCCTGATGTTGACACTATTTTTCATCGTTGCGGTCTGGCTGACTGTGACCCTTAACCCGACCCTAGGTCCGCGCGGTCCTCAATACACCCATAAGCAAAAATTCATGGCCCTTAAAGGTGTTTGGTCGGTAATTGCGCTGTTCATTTTCGTCATGGGTGGCTTGTACGGCGGCATCTTCACAGCAACAGAATCAGCGGGCATTGGCGCCATGGGCGCTTTCGCATTTGCCATCGCTCGGCGCAAGATGTCACGCCGCGTATTGCTCAGTTGCTTGATCGAGACTGGCAAAACCACGGCGATGATTTTCACCATCATCTTTGGCGCCCTAGTTTTTGCCAACTTCATCACCCTGACAGGCATGACGGCGCAGTTGGTCGAGTGGATCCAACAACAGGGCTTCAAAGTGTATGGGGTGCTGATTTGCATGGTCATCATCTACTTGGTGCTGGGCTGCCTGATGGAAGCCATGGGCTTGATGTTGCTGACAGTGCCCATCTTCACTACGGTGGCAGTGGGCATGGGGGTGAATCCGATCTGGTTTGGCATCTTCGTCACCGTCATGATCGAGGTAGGCATGCTGACGCCGCCGGTGGGCATGAACGTGTTCACCGTGAAGACCCTGACGCCAGATGTGTCCTTGACCACCATCTTCCGCGGCGTGATGCCATTTTTAGTGGCCAATATGGCTTTGGTAGCTTGCCTGATTGTCTGGCCCGACATCGCGCTGGTGGCGCTGAAATGGTTCGCCTGAAGGTGGCGCAGGTCGTTAGACGCTGACGGCGCCATTGCCTGGCCCCGTTTTTTTCAAGGAGAAAGTTTCCATGTTCATCCGCAATTGCTGGTATGTGGCGGCCTGGGACATCGAGGTGCCCGCCGAGGGCTTTTTGAACCGCACCCTCCTCAATGAGCCGGTGCTGCTGTACCGCGACACCCAAGGGCGTGCGGTAGCGCTGGAGAATCGTTGTTGCCACCGAGGCGCCCCGCTTCATCTGGGCCGCAAGGAAGGCGACTGTGTGCGCTGCCTCTACCATGGGCTGAAGTTCGATCCCAGCGGTGCTTGCGTCGAAATTCCAGGACAAGAGCGCATTCCTGACAAGGTGCGGGTGCGCCATTACCCGGTGGTCGAGCGTGACCGCCTGGTGTGGATCTGGATGGGTGAGCCCGAGCGCGCCGATCCGGCGCAGATCGTTGACTACCACTGGCACGATCACCCTGAGTGGCGCATGAAGCCGGGCTATATCCACTACCAAGCCGGATACGAGTGGGTGGTCGATAACTTGCTCGATTTCACGCACCTGGCCTGGGTGCATCCCAATACCTTGGGCACAGACAGCGCCTCAGGTCTTAAACCGCAGATAGAACGCAACACGGACGGTCTGGGTACGCTGACCATCAGTCGTTGGTATATCAATGACGATATGCCTGCCCTGCACAGCAAGGTGGCCAGCTTTGAGGGTAAGGTTGACCGCTGGCAGATCTATCAGTGGTCGCCACCAGCGTTGTTGCGCATGGATGCTGGCTCAGCCCCAACTGGCACTGGCGC
>JAFMJA010000311.1 GCA_017853735.1 Burkholderiaceae bacterium
GGGCTGTACTTCTGGGTCTTGGCGTTGTCGGTCACGGTGATGGCCTGCTCCAGATCGCAGGGGTCATCCACATAGGTGTGGCAGTTGCCATCGAGGTGCTTGATGACCGGCACACGGGCCTCGCGGCTGACGCGCTCGATCAACCCCTTGCCACCGCGCGGAATGATGACGTCGACAAATTGCGGCATGGCCACCAATTCGGACACCGCCGCCCGATCGGTGGTTTGCACCAGCTGCACCGCGTGGGGGGTGAGGCCGGTATCGGTCAGGGCCTGGACCACCAGCTCGGCCAGGGCTCGGTTGGAGTCGATGGCCTCTGAGCCGCCCCGCAAAATGCAGGCGTTCCCGCTCTTGATCGAGAGCGAGGCCGCCTCGATGGTGACGTTGGGCCGGCTCTCATAGATCATGCCAAACACACCCAGGGGCACGCGCATCTGCCCCACGCGAATCCCGCTGGGTTGCTGCCGCAAGCCGATGATTTCCCCGATGATGTCCGGCATGCTGGCGAGTTGTTCGCAGCCCAGCGCGCACGTCTCGAGAATGGCCGGTGTGAGCTTGAGGCGATCGACCATCGGATCGGACAGGCCGCTGGCACGGGCACGCGCCAGGTCCTTGGCGTTTTCAGCTTGCAAGAGGGCCTGGTTCTGACGCAGCAAGGCAGCCAGTCGAAGCAGGGCAGCACGCTTGTCGGCGGCGGTTGCACGCGCCATCAACGCTGCCGCCGCGCGCGCTTGCGTGCCCAGCAAGTGCATGTGTTCAGCTATGTGAAGCGCGTTCATGCGGCCGATTTTCGCATCTTCTCGGCCGCAGGTGCCCTGCAGGCCTGCGACAGGGCCTGGGCCAGGCGGTGCAGCGCGGCCCAGCCCTGCAGCGGCCATCCCGGCGCCTTGAGCCCCTTGACGATACCGTCCACGGTATGCGCCGATTGCAGCAAGGCCTCGAGTTGCGCCGCGCTCAGCCGCGGCAACACCCGCTCGAACAGACGTTCACGCACCCCCCAGATACGCTGCTCGCGCAACGCCATGGGCAGCGGCCGCCCCTGGCTCATGGCCGCCTTGCAACGGCTCAGCGCGCGAATGTCCTCGGCGAGGGTGTAGTGCACCAGCACCTCGGCCTCGCCCTCGGCCTGCAAGCCGTCGAGCATGCGCTGCACCCGCAAGGTCTGGCCCGACAACACGGATTCGGACAACTTGAACACGTCATAGCGTGCCACATTGAGCACAGCCGACTCCACCTGCTCAAAGCTCAGCTCGCCCTCGGGGTACAGCAGTGCAAGCTTCTGAATCTCCTGGTGCGCGGCCAACAGGTTGCCTTCCACACGGTCGGCAAAAAACTGCAAGGTGCGCTGCCCGGCTTCACCCGCCTCGACGCGTTGCTGTTGCTGTGCCAACCGCTTGGCAATCCACACCGGCAAGGCGGAGCGTTCCAGCGTTTCCACGGCCAGGCTGACCCCATGGTTGTCCAGTGCCGTGAACCAGGCGGAAGACCGTGTGGCTTTGTCCAGGCGCGGCAACAACACCAGGAGCAGGGTGCCATCACCCTCAGCCAATGATTCGGCCAATTGTTGCAATACCACACTGCCTTCCTTGCCCGGCTTGCCCGAGGGGATGCGTAGCTCGATGATTTGACGATCGGCGAACAGGCTCATCGCGCCGGCCGCCGATTGCACGGCACTCCAGTCAAAGTGTGCGCCAGCCACCGTGAAAACCTGTCGCTCGGTGAAGCCCTGGGTGCGCGCGCAGGCGCGAATGGCATCGGCCACTTCCTGCTGCAACAAGGCTTCGTCGCCCACCACCGTGTAGAGGGCGCGCAAGCCCTTTTGCAAATGCGCCGTCAGCTGAGCGGGGGCGAGTTGCATGGCCAGAGGCTCAGATCTGCTGCAGCGCAGCGAGTCGGCGCAGGATTTGCTGGATCATGTCGGTCTGCATGTTGGCGTACAGCAAGGTTTCCTCCGCCGTCTTGGCCAGCACATAACTTTCATTGAAGGTGATGTCGCGCACTTGCACCAGCTCGGTTTCGGGGATGCGCTCAATGCCTTCGCGGTTGCGCACCCGAAAACGCACACGCAGCCGCAACTGGTTTTCGCGCACCGCGCCGGTGGAGGTACGGCCCACCACCACTTTCTCGCGCATTTCCTGCAGGATCTCCAGCACGAGGTCGGCGCGTTCGATCTGCCGCGCATCGGTGATGACTTCCACCGTGCCCCCGGCCTGCAAGAGTCGCTGCATTTCTGGGCCCAGACCCATCAGGCTGGAGCCGGCAATGTGAATGGAACGAAACGCGTACGAGGTCGGTCGACTCAGGGTGAAGCCACAACCGGCCAACAGCAACGCGCCGCCACTCGACAACCAAAAGCGACGCGTGGTGTTCATCATCAGACCACCAGATTGACCAAACGCCCAGGCACCACAATCACCTTTTTGGGTGCCGCACCTTGCGCCTGCTTGGTGAACGCTTCGCTGGCACGTGCTATGGCCTCGATCTCGTCCTTGCCGGCCTGGGCGGGCACCAGGATGGAACCCCGCAGCTTGCCATTGACTTGCAACATCAACTCGACTTCGTCCTGCACCAGGGCAGCCTCATCCACCTGGGGCCAAGGTGCATCCAGCAAACTGGCATGGGCGCGTGCATAGCCCAACTCGCGCCAGAGCTGATCGGTGATGTGCGGGCACACCGGGTAGAGCAATCGCAGCAGCAGGGACATGCCCTCGCACAGCACGGCACGGTCACCTGGGCTGTCATCGCCGGCAAAGTCATCGATGGCGTTGAGCATCTTCATGCAGCCCGACACCACGGTGTTGTATTGCATGCGCTCGTAGTCATAGCTGA
>JAFMJA010000312.1 GCA_017853735.1 Burkholderiaceae bacterium
CACACCATGGCCATTGCCACAGCTAAGCACTTGAGGTTTGCTCGCATTTTTATCTCCTTTTGGTTGGGTGATTAAAAAGGTCTAAGAAAGCTTCTAGGCGGCGGTATAACCGCCATCAACGGGTATCGTCACGCCCGTGATCAATGCCGAAGCCGGCGAGGCCAGGAACAATGCAGTCCTCGCAAGTTCCTGGGGCTTGGCCCAGCGCTTATTGGGCAGGCGAAGCATCAGCTTTTCGTTAAAAACGGGGTCTTCGCGTCCCCCGCGGCTGATATTGGTCTCAATCCATCCTGGCGCGATGGCATTGACGCGAATGCCATCCTCCACATAAGCCAACGCCAGTGAACGAGTCAATCCAACGACACCCGTTTTCGCGGCGGCATAGGCGGGAATTTGGGGGGCGCCGAAATAGCTATACATCGATGCGATATTGATGATGCTTCCGCGTGTCTTGCGCAGATGCGGGCGAAAGGCGGTTGCCAAGCGGATATTGCCAAAGAGGTGAATGTCCACAATGTTGCGAAACACCTCCGGCTTGTGCTCTTCCCAACGAATGAGTTTGCCCGCGCAATGAATGAGCACATCTAGCCGCTCTGTGCGCTCGGCTAGGGCGTTGACATCAGCGTCGCTGGTGACATCGAGTGGCACATACCGCGCGCCTGCCTTGGTCAATGCTTCTGGCGGCGGCTGCAAGTCAGTGACCGTTACATGGGCACCATGCGACAAAAAAGCCTCGGCAAATGCGCCACCAATCCCGCCACAACCGCCTGTGATAATCACCTCCAGGTTTTTTACCGAAAAATTCACGCCAGTCATTGAATTCCTCTTTTGTTGCCGAAATCGCACGCAATGTTATCAATTGCCATGCCTGATACAAGTCATTCGAGGAACTAACAGCCTAGGACAAACCCTTGATCAAGATCTTTTTAGTCATAACTGCAAAACAAAACCCGACCAGTGGTCGGGCTTGTCTTGGTCAACTGCCGCCTCGGCGCGGCCTGAGGCTTCAGCGCTTTTGACGGTACTTGCGCAAGGCCGCGATCTGGGCCGCCATGATGGCCAGTTCGGACTGGGCCTTGGCCAGGTCAATCTCACTTTTGGCGTTTTTCACAGCTTCTTCTGCTGCAAGCTTGGCTTCATTGGCTTTTTCATCGTCCAGGTCCTTACCGCGCACAGCAGTATCGGACAGAACGGTGACACTGTTGGGCTGAACCTCCAGGATGCCGCCCGCCACAAAAACAAACTCTTCGCCTCCGTCGGCCATTTCAATGCGGACCGAGCCCGCCTTGATGCGGGTGATCAGCGGGGTGTGACGCGGGTAAATGCCCAGTTCGCCCGCCTCGCCCGGCAGAGCGACAAAGCGCGCCTCCCCTGAGAAGATGGACTCTTCGGCACTGACCACATCGACATGGATGGTGTTCATGGTAGCTCCGCTTGAACGGTTTTATCAGACCTTCTTGGCCTTCTCGAAGGCATCATCGATGGTGCCCACCATGTAGAAAGCTTGCTCAGGCAGGTGGTCACATTCACCATTGACGATCATCTTGAAGCCGCGGATGGTCTCGGCCAGCGGGACATATTTGCCTGGCGAACCAGTGAACACCTCAGCCACATGGAAGGGCTGTGACAGAAAACGCTGGATCTTGCGCGCACGAGCCACGGTCAGCTTGTCTTCCGGCGCCAACTCGTCCATGCCCAAAATGGCAATGATGTCACGCAGCTCTTTGTAACGCTGCAAGGTACCCTGCACTGCACGTGCAGTACCGTAATGGTCTTCGCCCACCACTTGCGGGTCAAGCTGGCGGCTGGTGGAGTCCAGTGGGTCCACCGCAGGATAAATACCCAAGGCAGCAATATCACGAGACAGCACCACAGTGGAATCCAGGTGCGCGAAGGTGGTTGCAGGTGAGGGATCGGTCAAGTCGTCAGCCGGCACGTACACCGCCTGAATCGAAGTGATCGAGCCCACTTTGGTGGAGGTAATACGCTCTTGCAGGCGGCCCATTTCTTCAGCCAAGGTCGGCTGGTAGCCCACGGCAGAAGGCATACGACCCAGCAGGGCAGACACTTCAGTACCGGCCAAGGTGTAGCGGTAGATGTTGTCAACGAAGAACAGCACATCGCGGCCTTCGTCGCGGAAGGATTCGGCAATTGTCAAACCGGTCAGGGCCACGCGCAGGCGGTTGCCCGGGGGCTCGTTCATCTGACCATACACCATGGATACTTTGGACTCACCCAGGTTGTCACTGTTGACAACACCAGACTCCATCATCTCGTGGTAGAAGTCGTTGCCTTCGCGGGTGCGCTCACCCACACCGGCAAACACCGACAGGCCAGAGTGCGCCTTGGCAATGTTGTTGATCAGCTCCATCATGTTCACGGTCTTGCCCACGCCGGCACCACCAAACAGGCCTACTTTGCCGCCCTTAGCGAAGGGGCAGATCAGGTCAATCACTTTGATGCCGGTTTCAAGCAGCTCCTGGCTGGGGCTGAGTTCGTCATAGGCCGGAGCCTTGCGGTGAATGGAGGCGGTCTGAGTGGTGGACACCGGGCCGCGCTCATCAATGGGATTACCCAACACGTCCATGATGCGGCCCAGCGTGGCAGGGCCTACCGGAACGGTGATGGAGTTGCCAGTGTTGGTCACCATCATGCCGCGGCGCAAGCCATCGGATGAGCCCAGCGCGATGGTGCGCACTATGCCGTCGCCGAGCTGCTGTTGCACCTCCAGCGTAAGGGCCGAGCCTTCCATTTTGAGGGCGTCATACACTTTAGGCATCTGGTCACGTGGAAACTCTACGTCCACCACAGCACCGATACACTGAACAA
>JAFMJA010000313.1 GCA_017853735.1 Burkholderiaceae bacterium
CGAAGTGAAAAACGCCAACAGCCACCGCGGCAAGGCGGCACGGCAGATGGTGGAGCTGATACGGGAGCGGTGGCTTTAAATGATCGCTCTATCGCTCTATGACTGAGGGTGTTTAGCCGAAATACTCGATTGGGTAGACCCCACATCGGTCGAGTTGATAGACGGCAAGTGGTTTGTTTTTAATCCAGAAATCCACGACCCGACACCTATCATGGCAAAAACAGTTCCTGCAAATCGCTCAGAAAATCAAAGCCACGCTCGGTCGGCTGCACCCGTTGCAGGTCGCGCTTGACCCAGCCCTTGTGCTCGGCATGCTCCAACGGCAGTTGAATTGCGGTCAAAGCCAGTCCGGTGCGTTCACTGAACTCACTCAGGGCAAAACCCTGACGCAGACGCAGCGCATTGAGCATGAACTCAAAGGGCAAATCGGCGCGTGCCACTTCTTCCTCCTGCGCCATGGCATTGCCCGCCAGCGCGCGCTCCATGTACAGGCGCGGCTCGCGCACCTTCACCTGGCGCACGATGCGGTGCGCAAAGCTCAGCTTGCCATGCGCCCCGGCGCCAATGCCGAGGTAATCACCAAACTGCCAGTAGTTCAGGTTGTGGCGGCAGTGGTGGCCAGGCTTGGCATAAGCCGATACCTCGTAGCGCTGCAGTCCGGCCAATTCGGTGCGCTCGCTGATGAGGTCGAGCATGGCGTAGGCGGTGTCTTCCTCGGGCACTTGCGGCGGATATTTGGCGAAATAGGTGTTGGGTTCGATGGTCAGGTGGTAAATGGAGAGGTGCGGTGGCGCAAAAGCCAACGCTTGCCTCACGTCCTGCTGCAAATCTGCCAAGGTCTGTCCAGGCAGGGCGTACATCAAGTCAAGGTTGAAAGTATCGAAGCAGTGCGCAGCCTCTTCTAAGGCGGCAATGGCTTGGGCGCTGTCGTGCACGCGGCCGATGCGCTTGAGCTGCTCGTCGTTGAAGCTCTGCACGCCGACTGACAGGCGCGTGACGCCGGCCTCACGAAAAGCACGAAAGCGGTCTTTTTCAAAGGTACCGGGGTTGGCCTCCAGCGTGATCTCGCAGTCAGCCGCCAGCTTCAAGCGCGCGCGCAATTGCGACAGCAGGCGCTCGATCGCCTCGGGTGAAAACAGGCTGGGCGTGCCGCCGCCAATGAAGATGGTCTGCACACTACGACCCCAGATCAGCGGCAGGCAGGCGTCGAGGTCGGCCAGTAGGGCATCGAGGTAGCGTCGTTCGGGCAACTCGCCACCCGTCACCTCGTGCGAGTTGAAGTCGCAATACGGGCACTTCTTCAGGCACCAGGGGAGGTGTACATACAGCGAAAGCGGGGGCAGGCTGCTCAGTTGCAGCGTGCCGGGGCGCAGGTAGTGCTGGATGTCGTGCATGGAATCATTCGACCGACACTTCGGCCAAACAATCAATCGATCTTGAGCCCTTTGGGCAGGGGAAACTTCACCGTTTCCTCGATGCCATCCATCTTGCGCACTGCTACCGCGCCCAGCGCCTTGATGCGATCAATCACCTCGCGCACCAGCACCTCAGGCGCAGAGGCACCGGCCGTCAGGCCCACATGGGTCTTGCCGACAAACCATTCGGGCCTGAGCTCGGCTGCGTTATCGACCATATAGGCCTGGGTGCCGAGTTTCTTGGCCACCTCGCGCAGGCGGTTGCTGTTGGAGCTGGTCGGGCTGCCGACCACAATGACGATATCGACCTGGGTGCTGAGCAGTTTGACCGCATCCTGCCGGTTCTGGGTGGCATAGCAGATATCCTGTTGTTTGGGTTCGCGCACACTGGGAAAGCGCGCCTTCACCGCAGCCAGGATTTCTGCCGCGTCATCCACTGACAAGGTGGTCTGGGTCACCACCGCCAGTTTTTCGGTTTGCCCAGGCTGTACCCGCGCCACATCAGCCACATCCTCCACCAGATGGATGCCGGTATCCAACTGGCCCATGGTGCCTTCCACCTCGGGGTGGCCCTTGTGGCCGATCATGAGGAATTCGTAACCCTCCCTGTGTAGCTTGGCCACCTCCACATGCACCTTGGTCACCAAGGGGCAGGTGGCGTCAAAGATGCGAAAGCCGCGGTCTGCCGCCTCCTGCTGCACGGCCTTGCTCACGCCATGGGCTGAAAACACCAGGGTGGCACCAGGGGGCACCTGATCGAGCGCCTCGATGAAGATCGCGCCCTTGGCCTTGAGGTCGTTGACCACATAGGTGTTGTGCACGATCTCGTGGCGCACATAGATGGGGCGGCCGAACTTGGTGAGCGCATGTTCGACGATGTCGATAGCGCGGTCCACCCCGGCGCAAAAGCCGCGGGGTTCCGCCAACAGGACTTCCGTCATCACAACACCCCGATCACATGGACTTCAAACGTCACCGGCTGACCTGCCAGCGGGTGGTTGAAGTCGAACAGGACAGCGCCCTCAGGGCCCACCTCCAGCACCGTCCCGGCGTACGAGCCCAGACCATCCGGCGTAGGAAACTGCACCACATCGCCAGCGGTGTACTTTTCCATCGGGTCGCCCAGCTCGTTGAGCAGCTTGCGGGCCACCCACTGCATCATGTCTGGGTTGCGCTCGCCAAAAGCCTCACCCGCCGGGATCTCGATCACCGTGTGCGTGCCCTCCTCCAGGCCCAGCAAACGCTGCTCCATGGCGGGCGACAACTCGCCCGAACCCAAGGACAGGGTGGCGGGTTTGTCGGTAAAGGTGTTGATCACATCGCCCTGAGGCCCCGCCAGGCGGTAGTGCAGCGTCAAAAAAGAACCGGGTTGGACTGTAGGCATAAGGGTTTCTTG
>JAFMJA010000314.1 GCA_017853735.1 Burkholderiaceae bacterium
CTCAAACACATCAATCGAGGCAAAGCTGGTGGTTTGCGCCAGCAAAGCGCCCGCCGCACCCGCCACGCCAGCCGCAATGGTGTAGATGCTGGCCAGGCGGGAAGTCACGGGTATGCCGATCGCGGTGGCGCGCAGACGATTGTCCCGGATGGCGGTCAAGGTTGCGCCATACGGTGAATGAACCAGTCGGCGCGCCAGCAGGAACAGCAGCAGCAGCACGACCAGGGAGTACCAGGCAGCGGTACGACCATACAAGTCAAATTCAAAACGCCCCAGCAGGGGGCCCATCACCACACCTTGTAGGCCATCGGCCCCACCTGTGAGCCAGTCCAGCTTGTTGGCCAGTTCCATCAGGACCAGGGCCACCCCCAAGGTCACCATCAAGCGGGTCAGGTCGGTGCCACGCATGATGGTGAGCGAGCAGAGCGCACCCAGCAGGGTGGAGACCGCTATGCCAAAGGCCAGCCCGACCAAGGGATCGGGCATGACCAGTTTGGCAAACAATGCCGCCGCATAGGCGCCCATGCCGAAAAAAGCCGCATGCCCCAAGGAAACGATGCCGGTGTAACCCAGGATCAGGTCAAGCGATAAGGCAAACAGCGCCACGATTGCGATTTCATTGATGATCAGCGCCTGGCTGGGCAGCAACCAGGGCGAGGCCAGCGCCAACAGCCAAAGTGCAAACTCCCAGGTCTTGGACCGTCGCTGTCGTTGCAGGCTCAGAAAGGCAGCGCTCATTTAAAGGCCTCACGCTGCTGGGGAAGGGCTGTACGAATCTTCATTCACTTGCCTCCCTGTCGCACAAACAGACCTTGAGGCCGCCAGATCAGGATCACGATCATCAGCGTGTAGACAATGAACGCACCCAATACCGGGATGTAGTATTTGCCAGCCACATCGGCCACGCCCAGCAAAAGTGCTGCCAACAGCGGGCCGGTGATGGAGGTGGTGCCCCCAACGGCCACCACAATCAGAAAATAAATCATGAACTTGAGGGGAAAGGTCGGGTCCAGTCCGAGCACTTCAGCGCCCAGGGCCCCGCCCAGGCCCGCCAGGCCAGATCCAGCCGCAAAGGTGCTCAGAAAGACCACATTGACATTGATCCCCAAGCCAGCAGCCACGCGTTGGTCATCGACCGAGGCACGCAGACGGCTGCCAAAGCGGGTACGGGCCAGGATGTACTGCAGCCCCAGGGTCAGCGCGGCGCAGATGAGGATGATGAATAGCCGATAGTGACCCATGCCCAGGGTCCAGCGTCCCTCACCTATTTCGGTACGGCCTTTGAGCCACTCCGGCAACTGGATGATCTGCTGAGACGATCCCATCAAGAAGTCCATGCAGGCAACCGCCATGAAGGTCAGGCCGATGGAGAACAGGACCTGGTCCAGGTGCGGCTTTTGATACATCGGGCGATACAGCGTCCTTTCCAGCAAGGCGCCCAGCAAGGCCGAAACCAGAAAGGCTGCCGGCAGACAGAGCAGGAAAGCCAGCTCAAAGCGCTGCATCAGCAATACCGTTGTGTAGCCGCCAACCATGGCAAAAGCACCATGGGCCAGATTGATGAAATTCATCAGGCCCATGGTCACCGACAGGCCCACCGCCAGAATGAACAGCAGCATGCCGTAGGCAATGCCATCAAACAGGATGGTCAGCATGTCAATCGGATTGAGAAGATTGGTACATCAGAAAAGACCTGGCAAGCAAGGCGTCGCCAGCGCACAAGGCTGAAATTCTATCGGCAGGCCAAATGCAAGCACCCTGCTGCATGCACTAAGATTCGGGCTTTGAAAAATTCACAGTCCGGAGAAATGCATGAGCCTGCGAACCGCTCCCCCGTTCCGCGCCGACCACGTCGGCAGTTTTTTGCGCCCCAAGTATTTGTTGCAAGCCCGCGAACAGAAGGCCAAGGGCGAGATCAGTGCTGAGCAACTGCGCGCAGTTGAGGACAAGGCGATCACTGAAATCATCCGCTTTCAGGAAGACATCGGGCTGCAAAGCATCACCGATGGTGAGTTTCGCCGGACTTACTTCCATATCGATTTTCTGGAGCAACTCGGCGGTGTGACCGCGGACATTCCGATGTCGGTGCTCAAACCCGACGGCACCAAGGAACTCGCACCACCCGTGATGCGGGTGGTGGACAAGGTACGCCATGTCAAGGACATCCAGAGGGCAGATTTCGAATACCTGAAAAGCCAGATCACACCGGGTCGCGGTGCGGTGGCCAAGGTGACCATCCCCTCCCCCACCATGCTGCATTTCAGAGGTGGTCGGGCCGGAATCAGCAAGGAGCATTACCCCGAGCTCGAGCCGGCTTTTTATGATGATGTGGCCAAGGCCTATGGTGACGAGCTGAAGTCGCTCGCAGCCGCTGGTTGCACCTATGTCCAGATGGACGACACCAACCTGGCCTATCTGTGCGACGAGCGCATGCGTGAGGCCGCGCGCCAGCGTGGCGACGATCCCAACGAATTGCCGCACCGCTACGCCAAATTCATCAACAAGGTGGTGGCCCACAAACCTGCCGGCATGACCCTGGCGATGCACCTTTGCCGCGGCAATTTCAAAAGTACCCATGCGGCTTCGGGCAACTACGAGCCGGTGGCCGAGGCATTGCTCAAGGAAATGGACCTGGACGCCTATTTCCTGGAGTATGACGATGATCGAAGCGGCGACTTCAAACCTCTGCGCTACCTGGCCAAGGGCAAATTTGTGGTGCTTGGCTTGGTGACCACCAAATTTGGCAAGCTCGAATCCAAGGACGCGCTCAAACGCCGAATCGATGAAGCCGCCAAGTA
>JAFMJA010000054.1 GCA_017853735.1 Burkholderiaceae bacterium
TCCTTTGCTGGCGGTGTAAGCGATGATCCCAGGGCGAGCCAGCTCGCTGAGGATGGAGCAGATATTGATGATGCGGCCCCGCTGACGAGCGATCATGTGGCGCGCCACTGCCTGACCCACATAGAACACACTGTCCAGATTGGTGTTGATCACTTCACGCCACTGTGCATGTGGAAATTCCGGAAAGGCAAAGCGGCGCTGTATGCCAGCGTTGTTGATCAGGATATCAATCGATCCAATTTCTTTTTCAATTGCATCAACAGCTGCTTGCGATGCGGCAGCATCGGTAACATCAAAAGAACGGGCATGTACGCTCAGTCCCTCGCCCGACAACTGGGCGCGTGCCTGTTCAAGCCGCGCCGGGTCGCGCCCATTGAGAACCACCGTGGCTCCGGCCTGTGCCAGGCCTTGCGCCAATGCCTTGCCAATACCTGCCGAAGACCCTGTGACAAGAGCCAACCGCCTATCAAGGCGAAAGTTGTTGATGCTCATGCTGATCCTTTCAATTCAGGCGCAGGCCTGAGTTTCCATCAAAGACATGTGCCTTGTTGCCATTGATGCGCAGGTGCACGATGTCATCCGGTTTCACGTTGGTGCGGCCATGCATGACCAGGATCAGTTGGGCGTCGCCGACCTGTAGCAATAACTCGGTTTCAGCACCGGTGGGTTCGACCACCACCACTTTGGCTGGAATGCCCGCACTGTCTTGAGCCAGCTCGATATCGCCCGGGCGAATGCCATAGTTCACCACCTGACCATCCTTGCCATTGGGTCGTCCTGCCAAGGGCCAGCGCTGTCCCTGAGTCTGAACATAACACTGCTGTTCATTCAGGTGCAATGTTCCGCTCATGATGTTCATGGCCGGCGAACCAATGAACTGGGCCACGAACAAATTGCATGGCTGGTCGTACAACTCCAGCGGCGTACCGATCTGCTCAATCCGGCCTTCGTTCATCACCACAATCCGGTCGGCCATGGTCATGGCTTCAATCTGGTCGTGGGTGACGTAGACAGTGGTGGTCTTGAGCCGCTGGTGCAGGGCCTTGATCTCCGCACGCATGGCCACCCGCAATTTGGCATCGAGATTGGACAGCGGCTCATCGAAAAGAAAGACCTTGGGGTCCCGCACAATGGCGCGCCCCATGGCAACGCGCTGACGCTGCCCGCCAGAGAGCTCACGCGGGTAGCGATGCAGCAAGGTGTCAAGATTCAGAATCTGGGCTGCATGGTTGACCCGCTCCTCAATCAACGATCGGCTGGCATTGCGTAGCCGCAGGCTAAAGCCCATGTTGTCGCGCACTGTCATGTGGGGATAAAGCGCATAACTCTGGAACACCATGGCGATGTCGCGTTCCTTGGCTTCGATGTCGTTGACCACGCGCTGATCAATACTCAGTTCGCCCCCAGTGATTTCCTCCAGCCCAGCCAGCATGCGCAGCAGGGTGGATTTGCCACAGCCTGATGGGCCGACCAGCACGACAAATTCGCTGTCGTTGATGTCAAAACTGATCCCGTGAAGAATTTCGACCTTGCCAAAGGATTTTTTGATGTCTTTGAACGAAACGGATGCCATATCAGTTTTCCTGGATGAATTCAGCTTTTGACAGCGCCAGCAGTGAGTCCGCCCACCATATAGCGTTTGAAAACGTAGTAGATGGCCGCAGGCGGCAATGCATAAATCAGACCGGTGGCCATCAACAGCTCCCAGGGCGAATCGTCTGCTGACAGGAAGTGGCCCAGTGCAACCGCCAGGGTCACATCCTTGTCGTTGGAGAGCAGCAAGAAGGCGTAGAGGTATTCGTTCCAGGCCAGTAGCAAGGCATAAGTACCCACAGCCACCAGAGACGGCGTCATCAGGGGCAAGTACACCAGCCTGAACAATTGCAGGGCGGAGGCGCCATCGATGCGAGCCGCTTCATCCAGCTCCCAGGGCAACTTGTCACTGGCCTGTTTCAGCACCCAGATGCAATAAGGCGAGGCGATGGTGACCATGGCCAGGATCAGCGCCCACTGGTTGTTCAGCAGGCCATACACGCCCATGGTCTTGTACATGGGCACAGCCAAAAAGGCGGCGGGAATAAAATAGGTGAACAGCGCCAGATTGAGCACCGTGCGCCCGCCTTTGACCTTGAGTCGGCTGATGGCAAAGGCTGACAAAGTAGCCACCAACAGCGTGATGGCCGCGACCGTCAGCGCAATGAAGATTGAATTTCCCAACTGCGTCCAAAAGTGATCAAGATAGAAATGTTTCTGATTGAAGACGAAGTCAAAATTCTGCAGGGTCGGTTCCTTCGGCCAGAGCCGACCCGAGGTGGCAGAGTCTTTGGATGAAATGGAGAAAAGAAAGAGGTGGTAGACGGGAATCACCGTCCAGAGGAAGACGGGGATACCAATCAACAGCAACTTGGCTTCAGTGGTGACATTGCGCCAGGTCCATCGTTTGGGGCTCATTTCGACAACCTTTTCATCATGAAATACACCAAGGGCAGCACCAGGGGCAAGGCGACCACAATCGAGGCCATGGCCAGATCCACCTGGTCCAGGCGCAGGTAACGGATCCCCAGGGTGGCCAGCACATGGGTCATGTCAGCCGGTCCGCCACCGGTCAGCAGGTACACGCTGTTGAAATCCCCCAGGGTCCAGATCATGGACAAAATGGTTGAAGTCAGATACAGGGTGCGCATCGACGGCCAGGTGATATAGCGGAACTTCTGCCAGGTGCTTGCCCCGTCGACCGAGGCGGCTTCGTATTGTTCGCTAGGAATTGCCAGCCGGCCAGCCAACAGAATCAAGGTCCAGAACGGCAGCGATTTCCAGATATGCATTAGCATGGAAAGCGACAGGGCCAGGGTGGGGTCATTCAGCCAGTTGGGCCCATCCAGGGCAGTGAGCTGAAAAATGAGGGTGTTGATCACGCCCCACTCCGGGTTGAACATGAAGCGCACCGACAGGATGGTGGGGATGGAGGGCACGGCCCAGGGCAGGATAAACAAAAAAGAGAGCCCCTTGATCCACCAGCGCGTATGGATAAAAAATCCGGAAAGAAACAGGGCCACCATCATTTTGAGGTTGATGGCCACCAGCAAAAATACCACCGTGTTCCCGGCAGTGCGAAAGAAAATCGGGTCAGCCAGTAAATGCTCGTAGCTGCTGGGATGGCGGGCCAGCCACAAGCCATAACCCACCGGATACAGCACAAAAATCAGAAACACCAGCAGATAGGGCGCAACCATCAGGCGCCCCCACCATTCCCAGCTGTTGCGGCTTGAACGCCGCACCGGGTTGCTGATCGGCAGTGAGACAGATTGGGACATGAACAATTGGCCTGATGAATGAAAAAAACGCCGCCGGTCTGTAGGACCTGGCGGCGTATGCCAGTGGCTCGGGCTTGTTAGCCCGCGACCGCTTTGATCCTGGCAATCATCTCATCCACTGCCTTGTCCACAGGCACCTTCTCGTTGAGGATGCGGTTCATCGCCTTGGCCCAGACATTTTCATTGTTGAGCACGGTGAACTTGTAGTTTTTGGTGAATTCAAATGGCGTGGTGCCGTTCATGAACTGGTTGTAAACAGCCAGACGGTGCGGGTCATTCTTCCAGAAGGCAGACTGTTGTGAGGTTTTCATGACCGGGAACCAGCGGCCCAGCGAGCCTTCCACATAGGGCTGAAGGTTGGCTTCGTCGAGCAAGAAGGTGAGGAACTTCTTGGCAGCAGCCTTGTTTTTGGCGGCCTTGAAGATCACGCCGGTTTTAACGGCCGCACGGTAAACCATCTTGCCGCCATCCGGCTTGCTTGGGAAACCGGCGGTGGCGATCAGCTCGGTGTAATTTTTCTTAGCCTCAGCGCGCTGGGCTTCGGTCAGGGCCGAGTTGTTCATGTCGTCGAGCCACTTGGCGGCAATCGAGATCGTCGCGTTATGCGTCATGACCGTGGTTTTGTTGTGGAAAGCCACGTTGTTGTCCGGATCTTTCCAGCTGGTGGAAGAAGGCGGCGTACAGCCCTTGGCATACGAGGAGGTGTAGTCGCTCATGGCGCTGATCAGGCCCTGTCGCACAGCGGGGTCATCGACCAGCAGCTTGCCAGAGTCGTTGACCAGCTTGACGTTGTAGGCGTCCATGAAGGTCAGGAAGGAATAGAACGAGTCGCTGGAATCCACGCCCATGGGGAAGCCAGTGCCAAAGCCGCGCTTGCCACTTTTTTGACGATAGGCGGGCTGCACCTTGTCGCACCAGAAGCTCCAATAGCCTTTCCAGTCCTTGGGAATATCCGATTCTTTGAAGCCGGCCTCACCCAGCATGTCTTTCCAGTATTGGATATGCATGGTCTGCTGCTTGATCGGGAAGGCGTAGTAGGCGCGCTTTTGGGCAGCGTTGTTGTACAGGAAGGTGGTGGACAGTGCATTGGGCTCAAACTTGGCGCGCACACCATCAATCACGCTGGAGATGTCTTCCAGCTTGTCGTCGTAGGCCCATTTGGCCGTGACCTGAAAATCGTAAACATCGGAATAGGCCAGATCGGGCGGATTGCCCGAATCCAGGGCAGCGACGGTTTTCGGGATGGTGTCCTGAATCGGGTATTGCGACAGCTCGATCTTGATATTCTTATTTTTGGCTTCGAACTTCTTGATCACTTGAAACAGTGCGTCGTCTTCGGCTTTGTAGAAACCTTTGACCCAGAAAATCGTCAGCTTTTCCTGCGCGAGCGCTTGTGCGCCTCCCACCAGCCCGGCAGCGACCAGTGCGCTTGCCAACAGGGTTTTTAATTTCATCGGGCTCTCCTTAAGTTAATGCGCGGGCCGGCTGACCCGCATTGCATGAAATGACATGGTAGTGGCCTGGAACTGGCCTGACCAGTTGTGGAAAACCCTGCTGTTCAACGGCATTCGGGTACCGGGGACAGCAGGGTTTTGCCAGAAAAGTGCGCTTGCAGGTTGGCATAGGCCAGTTCGCCCATGGCGCGCCGGGTTTCCTGGGTGGCACTGGCGATATGGGGGGTGAGCACCACATTGGACAGCTTGCGCAGGCGCTCGGGCACATGCGGCTCATCGGCAAAGACATCCAGGCCGGCGCCGGCAATCGCGCCCTTTTCCAGTGCCTCGATCAATGCGTCCTGATCCACCACTGAACCGCGCGCGACGTTGATCAGATAACCGCGTGGGCCCAGCGCCTTGAGGACCTCAGCATTGATCAGATTACGGGTGCCCGCCCCCCCAGGGGTGATGGCAACCAGAAAATCCGATTCGGCCGCCAGCGCCTTAGCGCTTGGAAAATAGCGATAGGGCAGATTGGGACGAGGCTGGCGCGTGTTGTAGGCGATCGACATGCCAAAAGCCTCGGCGCGCGTGGCGATGGCCTGGCCAATACGCCCCAGGCCGACGATGCCCAGGCGCGCGCCAGACATTTTGCGCTGGAGAGGAAAGCCGCCTTTTTCCCACTGTCCGGTCCGGACAAATTGTTCTGCCTGGGGCAGGGCGCGCGCCACCGAGAGCATAAGTGCGATTGCCAGATCGGCCACATCATCATTGAGCACATCAGGCGTGTGGGTCACCACCACATTGCGTGACTTGGCTGCTGCCACATCGACTCCGTCGTAACCTACGCCCATGACTGAAATGATTTCCAAAGCGGGTAGCTGCGCAATCAATTCGGCGCTGACACGCGAGTTGCCATCAGCAGCGATGGCCCGGATGCGTGGAGCCAGGGCAGCAAAGGCAGCGGGATCGGTGGCATGCACACGGTCGTGGATGGTGAAACTGGCCTGGAGTGGCTCCTGATAAAAAGGAGACAACTTGGCGACAGACAGGACTTCGATTGCGCTCATATAAGTATCTGCTTTGCCCAATTGGGCTTGAATGGTTGCTATAGCCTATCGTATTACCATAGCGTCTCTTTTATGATGGATGCAACCCTGGGGTTTTCCCGTGTCAGGGTTGTAGGGCAGCCAAATCCATCCAAACGATCACCAACCATCTCTTGAAATCACCATGAGCCAACAACCGAAAAAGAAACCCAGTGAACTTCGCAGCCAGCAGTGGTTTGGCCGGCAGGACCGAGATGGTTTTGTCTACCGCAGCTGGATGAAAGGCAAGGGCGTGCCGCACGACCAGTTCGACGGCCGGCCGGTGATCGGCATCTGCAACACATTCAGTGAGTTGACACCCTGCAACTCGCACTTTCGCACCCTGGCTGAACAGGTCAAGATCGGGGTCTATGAAGCAGGCGGCTTTCCGCTGGAGTTTCCGGTGATGTCCCTGGGTGAAACCATGTTGCGGCCGACCGCCATGTTGTACCGCAACCTGGCTTCGATGGATGTGGAGGAAAGCATCCGTGGCAATCCGATCGATGGGGTGGTGCTGCTGATGGGCTGTGACAAGACCACGCCCTCCTTGCTGATGGGCGCAGCCAGCGCAGGGCTTCCCACCATCGGCGTCTCCGGCGGCCCCATGCTCAACGGTAAATGGCGCGGTCAGGAGCTCGGCTCCGGAACCGGTGTGTGGCAGATGAGCGAGCAGGTGCGCGCCGGTACGCTTAGATTGCAGGACTTCATGGAGGCTGAAAGCTGCATGCATCGCAGCCACGGGCACTGCATGACCATGGGAACGGCCAGTACCATGGCCAGCATGGTGGAGGCGCTGGGCATTGGCCTGCCTGGTAACGCCGCTTACCCCGCGGTGGATGGGAGGCGCAATGTGCTGGCGCGCAACGCGGGCCGACGCATTGTCGAGATGGTGCATCAGGACCAAACCATTACCCAGGTGCTCACCCGCGAAGCGTTTGAAAACGCCATCCGGACTCTGGCGGCGATTGGCGGATCCACCAATGCGGTGATCCACCTGATTGCGATTGCCGGGCGGCTGGGGGTAAAGCTCGGGCTGGAGGACTTTGACCGTCTGGGCAGCGAGATGCCTTGCCTGGTCAATCTGCAGCCTTCTGGTGAACACCTGATGGAGGACTTCTGTTACGCCGGTGGCCTGCCGGCGGTGATGAAGGAAATTCTGCCCACCTTGCACCAGGACATCGTCACCGTCAGTGGTCAGAGCGTGGCCCAAAACGTGGCCGACGCCCAGAACTTCGACCCGCGCGTGATCAAGACCATGGGACAACCCTTCAAGGACAAGGCGGGCATTGCCATTTTGCGTGGCAACCTGGCGCCAAGTGGCGCAGTGATCAAGCCCAGCGCGGCAACACCCGAATTGCTGGTGCACACCGGTCGCGCGGTGGTCTTTGAGGACAGCCATGATTTCCACGCCCGCATCGATGATCCCAATCTGGATGTGGATGAAAACTGCATTCTGGTGCTGAAAAATTGCGGACCCAAGGGCTACCCGGGGATGGCCGAGATCGGCAACATGCCCTTGCCACCCAAGGTGCTCAAGAAGGGCATCACCGATATGGTCCGCATCAGCGACGCGCGCATGAGCGGCACGGCTTACGGCACGGTGGTGCTGCATACCGCACCCGAAGCCGCCGCTGGCGGACCACTGGCTGTGGTGCAGAACGGCGACATGATTGAACTCAATGTGCCAGCGCGCAAGCTGCAACTCCTTATCAGCGATAGTGAGCTGAAATCACGCCTGGCCAAATGGACGGCGCCCGCACCGGCGCTGGCCAGTGGCTACTGGAAGCTGTATATCGACCATGTGCTGCAGGCTGACCAGGGAGCCGATCTGGATTTCCTGGTCGGGCACCGCGGCGCCTTCGTTCCGAAAGACAACCATTGACATGCAGCCAAAATCTTCGGGCTGCGTATGTCAATGATTGCGGCGAAGAGGCAAACCGCGCGGCGACAATTTTTATTTTTCGAAACGAAATCTCACTATGAAATTACTCATCACTGGCGGCGGCGGCTTTCTGGGTGCCCGTCTTGCCCGGGAACTGCTCAGACAAGGCCAACTGGCCGGTGGCCGCATCACTGAGTTGGCGATTGCCGATCTGGTGGCGCCGCCTCCCGATCTGCTGGCCGATGCCCGTGTCAAGTCGCATGTCGGCAAGATGCTGGATCAAGGCGAGTTGTTTGCCAGTGGCTTTGATGGGGTGTTCCATCTGGCCTCGGCGGTGTCGGGCGAATGCGAACTTGATTTCGATCTGGGGCTGCGCTCCAACTTGGACAGCACCCGCCTGTTGCTGGAGGGGCTGCGACGGGCCGGCAACACACCCAGGATGGTGTTTTCCAGCTCGGTGGCTGTCTTTGGGCCGGATGCTTCCAATCCCTTGCCCGATCTGGTGGCCGACAAGACCCTGCCCTCGCCGCAGACCTCTTACGGCACGCACAAGCTGATGTGCGAATACCTGCTGGCCGATTACACCCGCAAGGGCTTTATCGATGGCCGCTCCGCTCGCCTGATGACGGTCAGCGTGCGGCCAGGCCGACCCAATGGCGCGGCCTCTTCCTTCTTCAGCGGCATCATCCGCGAGCCGCTGGCGGGTATCGAAGCCATCTGTCCGGTCGATCCGAATGTCACGCATCCGATTGCCTCGCCCGCCAACACGGTGCGCAGTCTGATCACGGTGTTTGAGGCCAGTCAGCAGGCCATGGGTGGTCGCCTGGCGATCAACCTGCCGGGACTCAACATGCGGGTAGGCGACATGCTGGCCGCCCTGGAGCAGGTGGCTGGCGCCAAGGTACGTCAGCGGGTGCGCTTTGAGCGCGACGAGCGCATTGCCACAATTGTTTCCAACTGGGCCCGCGGCGCAAGCGCCGAGCGCGCTGGCGCGCTCGGCCTCCAACCCGACGCTTCCTTTCGCGCGATCATTGAGCAATACATCGAGGACTGTCGGACCCAGCCTGGCTATCCGTCGCATGCCCTCGATGGCTTGAAGTAAGCCCAGCCTATGCACAAGTCACTGGATGTGCTCGGGCTGGGCGAGGCCATGCTCGAGTTCAACCAGACTTTGCCTGGGCAGCCCAATTTTCTGCAAGGGTTTGGCGGCGACACCAGCAATGCGGTGATCGCTGCGGCGCGCGCGGGCGCGCGCACTGGCTACCTGAGCCGCCTGGGAGACGATGCATTTGGCCAGGCATTGCTTGAACTCTGGCAGCAGGAAGGGGTAGACACTTCGGGCGTGACAATTGATGGTGAGCACCCCACCGGCATTTATTTCGTGACCCATGGAGCCACTGGCCACCAGTTCAGCTATCTGCGCAAAGGCTCGGCCGCCAGCCAGATGAGCCCGGCCTGGTTAGACAGCCCCAGCGTGCGGGCGGCTTTGCAGTCAACCCGTTTTCTTCATGCCTCAGGCATTTCGCTGGCCATCTCCAGCAGCGCCTGCGATACGGTCTATGCCGCCATGCAGACGGTGCGTGCGGCTGGTGGCAAGACTTCCTTCGATGCCAACTTGCGACTCAAGCTCTGGCCCCTGGAGCGAGCACGCGCCTGCATTGCCCAGGCGGTGGCGCTGAGCGATATTTTTTTGCCCAGCCTGGACGATGCGGTGCATTTATGCCAACGCCAGGAACCCGAGGCCATCATCGACTGGGGCCACCAGTTGGGTGCGCCCATGGTGGTGCTCAAGCTCGGCGCCGACGGCGCACTGGTGAGTGATGGGCAGCAGCGTCAACATATTGCAGCGCACCCGGTGAAGCTGGTTGATGCCACCGGTGCGGGCGACTGCTTTAGCGGCTATCTGTTGGCGCGCCTGGCGCAAGGCATGCCGCTGATGGAGGCAGCACGCCATGCCAACGCCGCCGCAGCCCTGGCGGTGCAGGGCTATGGCGCGGTGGCTCCTCTGCCCCGGCCTGAGGGTGTGGCTGCCCTGCTATGACCCCATCTTTATTGGCGGTCGATTGGGGAACCACCTCGCTGCGCGGGGCCCTGCTGGATGCTATGGGCCAGGTGATCGAGGAGCGCGCCTTCATGCTCGGCATCATGAACGTGCCGGCGGGCGCTTTTGCCGATACTTTTGAGACAAGTTTTGGCGACTGGATGGCCGCCACCCCAGGGCTGCGCTGTCTGATGGCGGGCATGGTGGGCAGCCGCCAGGGTTGGCTGGAAGCCCCCTACTGCGCTTGCCCGGCAGGTTTTGCCGATATTGCTGGTGCGCTGGCCTGGGTCAGGCCCGGACAGATCGCCATCGTCCCTGGCTTGCGTTGTGAGCAGGCTGAGCGCCAGGGCGAACATCTCGCCGACCGTGTGCCGGATGTGATGCGTGGCGAGGAAACTCAGGTCTTTGGGGCCATGCAGGCGCTGGGTCTCAGCGATGCCTGTCTGGTGCTGCCGGGCACCCACAGCAAATGGGTGCAGGTGCGGGCGGGTCGGATTGAGCATTTCAGCACCTTCATGACGGGCGAAATGTTTGCCCTGCTGCGCCAGCACTCCATCCTGGCGCGAACACTGCCAGCGCAGGACACTGCCTTGGACGAGGCAGCATTCCTGCGGGGGGTGCGCAGGGCCCTGGCCTCGGGCAGCCTCATGCAGACGGCATTCAGTACCCGCACCCTGGCCCTATTTGATCAGGCCTCGCCCGAGCAGCTGCTCAGTTACCTCTCGGGCCTGGTGATTGGCGAAGAGCTGCGTGTCCAAGCCAGACTGGGTGCCAAGCATGTGGTGCTGATCGCCAGCGTTGACCTGGCCCGACGCTATCAGTTGGCGCTGGCCGAATGCGGGGTGTCGTGCGTCATTCCGGGTGTGCACATCACCTGGGCGGGCCTGTTCGCGATCGCAAAATCCATGAGCATGTCATGAATATCCAGGACAAATTTGACTTACACCTGAGCCAGCTGCCATTGGTGGGCATCCTGCGCGGCATCACGCCGGAAGAAATCTTGACGGTCGGCGCCGCACTCGACCAGGAAGGCTGGGGGCTGATCGAGATCCCGCTGAACTCGCCAGACCCGATCCAGAGCATCGCCTTGCTGGCAGCGCATCAGCCTCAGTCGCTGGTCGGCGCAGGCACTGTGCTCACCCCTCAGCAGGTGCGCGAGGTGCATGCGGCCGGCGGTCAGCTGGTGGTCTCGCCCAACTTTGATGCGGCGGTGGTCGCTGAGGCGCAGCGGCGCGGACTGATCTGTTTGCCTGGGGTGATGACGCCCAGCGAAGCCTTTGCGGCCCTGGCCTGCGGTGCTCAGGGGCTGAAACTGTTCCCGGCCGAACTGATCAGCCCCGCCGCGCTCAAGGCATTGCGTGCGGTCTTGCCCCAGGACACTCGGCTTTTGCCAGTGGGCGGCATCACCCCAGACGGCATGACAAGCTACCGCAGCGCTGGCGCCAGCGGATTTGGCATTGGATCGGCCCTCTACAAGCCAGGGATGAGCGCTGATCAGGTGCGAGAGCATGCCCGGCGATTCAGCCAGGCCTGGCGCTTGGCCTAGGGATGGTGTTCAAAACTCCCGCCATGCGCGGTATAGCCGGAGACGAACTCGGCGATCTGCCCTTGTGCGTCCAGGTAATGCCTGCGCACCTGGCCGATATCTGCGCCGTAGACATGGATGCTGATCGAGGCCCGATCGGCCATCGCGTTGGAGACGCGGTGCCAGTCGCCGACGGTGGGTGACACCGCCTCGATCTGACCGGGCTGCAGCACATGGGACTGTCCAGTGGGCTGGGGCGAGCCATCCACCAGATTGAATTCCTCGCAGCGCTCGGCCCCGCGCAGCATGCCCACCAGACCCCAGACTGTGTGGTCGTGCACCGGCGTCTTCTGGCCAGGACCCCAGACAAAGCTCACCAGGGAAAAACGCTGCTGCGGGTCGACATGCAGCAGGTATTGGGCATAGCGATCAGGCAGGGCGCGGGCGCATTCAGCGGGCAGCCACTGATCGTTCTCAATCAATCGGCTCAGGAGCTGGCGGCCCTGGGCCAGCAAGGCACGCTCATCCTGGGTTGAGCCAACCAGAGCGGTCATGTCATCGATAAAGCGCGCCAGGGGGCCAGCGTGTTGAGCCTTGTTCATAGGCAGACACCTTTCAAATTTGGCAATTCACCTTGGCTGCCGAGGCCTTGATTTCTGCCCAGGTGGTGGCATCGATCTGGATGCCTTGCTGTTCGCGCGCCAGGCGAGCCTTGCGTTCGGGGTCGCCCGCAATCATCACCGACGCATGACCCGGCGCCACCGGGCCCTGGTGCAGCCAGTCCACAAAGGCCTGCGCCTCTTGCGCAAAGGCAGCCTGGGTACCCAGCTTGACGGGGTCGATCAGCACGCACAGCATGCCGTTGAGGACCGAGCGGCGGGCGTCGGCTTGTTCGTGCCAGGTGCCACCACCGGACAGCGCGCCGCCCAAAAGCTCGCAAGCCACCGCCAGGCCATAGCCTTTGTGCTCACCAAAGGTCATCAGCGCGCCGAACATATTGCCGCTGGCGCTGGGGGGCTGCGGGACGACCACCACACCAGGGTCGGTAGTGGGGTTGCCACTGGGGTCGATCAGATAGCCCTGGTCAACCTTGCGCCCCTCGTTGTGCGCGACCCGCATCTTGCCTTGCGCCACCCGGCTGGTGGCAAAGTCCAGAATGAAAGGGT
>JAFMJA010000315.1 GCA_017853735.1 Burkholderiaceae bacterium
TTATGCCAATTCTCAAAGCGGTGCAGGCCGCCAAACTGCTGCATCACTTCCAGGCCCGGGCGCATCCACAGATGAAAGGTATTGCCCAGGATGATCTGTGCCCCCATGTCTTCCAGGCTTTGAGGCATGACCCCCTTGACCGTGCCATAGGTACCCACCGGCATGAAGACGGGTGTTTCGACCACGCCATGGTTTAGCTTCAGGCGGCCACGACGAGCATGGGAGCCCAGGTAAGCACCATCGGATGAAGCCGTGTCGGTCTGAAGAATATCGAACTGCAACATGGTGAGGCGGCGATTGTAGGCGGCGTGCCCAGCCGAGCATCAGCTTGCTGTAATTAGCTGCGCTGCAGCGCCTGTTTCTTCCAGACTTGCCAGGGACGGTCCAGATGTTGGTCATTCATGTCTGCGGTGGCCTCAGCCTCCCCAGGTGTCAGAAAATTGATCTCGCCCATGCGCATGGCTTCGCTTTGCAGGCGTGCATTGCTTTCGGTGTAGATGGCTCGAAACACCACTTGCTGGATGGAAATACCGGTCACCACATTGCCGTGGCCACGCAACAGGGCAACAGCGGCCTGGCCCAAGCAATCGGCCAGGGCTTTGCCCAGGTCCTGATTACGAATGAGCAGGTCAGAGGATTCTCCGGCACTGTGGCGAATTTCGAAAACTGGGGTTTGCGCGCCAAGAAAGCCACTCATATGGCAGATGGGACGCAGCCGGGCGCCAGTGATGCCAAAAGGGATCACGGCCGGTGAATGGCTGTGAATCACCGCTTGGACGTCTGGACGAGCGCGATAAATTTCGCTATGGATAAAGCGCTCCACATAAGTATGCCGACCACGGTCATCATGAACCTTGCCGTCGAGGTCAACCTGCACCACATCATCGGCTGTTACCAGGCCAGGGGCCATGCTGCGCGCGATCAGAAATCGGCCCGGGTCTTTGTCATGGCGCGTACTGATATGGCCAAAACCATCCAGGACACCCTGGTTGACCAGAATATGGTTGGCGATGACCAGGTCATCGATCAATACCGGGTTGGCAGGTTGAGGCATTTCAGTCGGGCTCCAGACGGGTGAAGGGTGATGTGTGGGTATCATAGTCGCGTCATTTGGAAATCTTCTGAGGAGACAATATGAGCCTACTAGTGCGCATCTTCGCTGGACTCGTGCTCGGTTTTGTGTTGATTGCATCGCTTGGCGCACAGACCTTTCCAGACAGACCCATACAAATGGTGGTGCCCGTCTCGGCGGGCGGGGGCACCGATGTCATGGCCCGCGCAGTAGGCCAGAAGGTTGGCGAGTTGCTGGGGCAATCGGTGGTGGTTGAAAACAAGACGGGTGCCGGGGGCAATATTGGCGTCGAGTTTGTGGCCAAGGCCAAGGCGGACGGCTACACCCTGCTTTTCTCACCCAGCACCATTGCTACCAATGTGGCGGTTTATCGCAAGCTGCCCTATGACCTGCTGAAGGACTTTCAGACCGTTGCCTTGGTGGGGCAAACCGATGTGGTGCTGGTCGTCAATCCCAAGCTCAAAGTCAGTACGCTGAAGGATTTTGTTGAGCTGGCGCGCAGCAAACCTGGCGCGCTGAACTTCGGCTCGGCCGGCCTGGGGAGTTCTCAGCACCTGACAGCAGAGTATTTCAACCAGCTGGCTGGAACCAGCTCCAACCACATTCCCTATAAAGGCCAGTCGCAGGCCATGAATGATCTGGTGGGTGGCCAGCTTGACTACATGTTCAGCCCTTTGCAAAACGCCTTGCCGTATATCAAGCAAGGGCGGATTCGCGCAGTGGCCGTTGCCGCCAAGCAGCGACACCGCAATCTGCCTGAGGTGCCGACGCTGAGCGAATCGGGTTATCCGGGTTCGGAGGTGTCCAACTGGTTTGCGGTGTACGCGCCAGCGGCCACCCCTGCCTCGGTGGTGAAAAAACTTCACGCAAGCTATATCAAGGTACTCAGCCAGCCTGATACCAAGGCCAAGCTGGAGGGCATTGGGTTTGACATCGTGCTCACCACTCAGGACCAGGCGACCGACTTCATGCGATCCGAACTGGTGCGTTGGGCCCGGGTGGCCGCGCATGCTGGAATCAAGGCAGAGTAGTGGTGCTTTTGAGAATAGCCATCTGATGCTGAGATGAAAAAAGATTCTGGCATTGTTTATCCAGACTGGGAGGGTGGCGGCACCAGCCGGATTCCATTTGCTGTCTATACCGACGAACAACTGCACCGTCAGGAACTGGAGCGCTTTTTTTATCACGGTCATTGGTGCTATGTCGGGCTTGAAGCTGAAATTCCAAATCCGGGTGACTTCAAGCGCACCGTCATCGGTGAGCGATCGGTGATCCTGGTGCGTAGCGCTGAGGGCGCGGTGCATGTGGTGGAAAACGTTTGTGCGCATCGCGGCATGCAGTTTTGCCGTGAGCGGCATGGCAACAAGAAAGAATTTGTCTGCCCCTACCACCAGTGGAGCTATGCGCTGAATGGCGATCTGCAGGGCGTACCTTTTCGTCGAGGGGTACGGCAGGATGGCCAAGTCAATGGCGGCATGCCCGTCGATTTTGACCCCAAGGATCACGGCCTGCGCCAACTGCGGGTGGCGCGACGTGGTGGCGTGGTGTTCGCCTCATTCGACCCTCTGGTGGAATCACTGGAAGACTATATGGGCCCGACCATCCTGGGCTACTTTGACCGACTGTTCAACGGGCGCGAGCTGGTCATCCTGGGCTATAACCGTCAGCGCATTCCGGGCAACTGGAAGCTGATGCAGGAGAACATC
>JAFMJA010000316.1 GCA_017853735.1 Burkholderiaceae bacterium
GTTGACGTGCGGCTTGGTCCGCTCAAATTTCTCTTTCGCCATGTTTCAAATCTCCAAAGAGCAAGTCCCGTGTACTGGTTTTAGGTCTGCACACCGTTGCTGGATCACCCCGCACGGGCACGGGATGGCACGATGTCGCAGACCGCTAAAAATTACTTGGCGCGTGCAGCGATGATCGCCTCGGCGACGTTTTTGGGAGCCTCGGCGTAATGCTTGAACTCCATGGTGTAGGTCGCACGACCCTGCGACATCGAGCGCAAAGTCGTTGAATAGCCGAACATCTCAGACAGCGGCACTTCTGCCTTGATGGCTTTGCCACCGCCAGCCATGTCATCCATACCCTGCACCATGCCACGCCGTGAAGACAAGTCTCCCATCACGTTACCGGCATAGTCCTCAGGAGTTTCGACCTCCACTGCCATCATCGGCTCGAGAATGACCGGGCTGGCTTTGCGGGCAGCGTCCTTGAAGCCAAAGATGGCGGCCATCTTGAAGGCCTGCTCGGAGGAGTCCACATCATGGTAGGAGCCGAAAGTCAGCGCGACCTTGACATCCACCACCGGGAAACCAGCCAGCACGCCGCTGTTGAGGGCCTCAATAACGCCCTTCTCGACCGCGGGAATGTACTCACGGGGCACCACGCCGCCCTTGATCTCATCGAGAAACACAAAGCCCTTGCCGGCTTCATTGGGCTCCAGGCGAAACACCACATGGCCGTATTGACCCTTACCGCCCGACTGGCGAACAAATTTGCCCTCCACATCGGATACCGATTTACGCACCGTCTCGCGGTAGGCCACCTGAGGCTTGCCCACATTGGCTTCCACGCCAAACTCGCGCTTCATACGGTCAACAATGATTTCCAGGTGCAGCTCGCCCATGCCAGAAATAATGGTCTGGCCAGACTCTTCGTCGGTCTTGACACGAAAGGACGGATCCTCCGCTGCCAGGCGTTGCAGCGCAATGCCCATTTTTTCCTGATCGGCCTTGGTTTTGGGCTCCACGGCCTGCGCAATCACCGGCTCCGGGAAGACCATTTTTTCCAGGGTGACCACCGCATCCGGGTCGCACAAGGTTTCGCCTGTGGTGACATCCTTCAGTCCCACGCAGGCCGCGATATCGCCGGCACGGATCTCCTCGACCTCCTGGCGCTCGTTGGCATGCATCTGGACAATACGACCAATGCGCTCCTTGCGTCCCTTGATCGGGTTGAAGACTGTGTCGCCTTTGCTCAAAACACCTGAGTAGACGCGCACAAAAGTCAACTGTCCCACAAAGGGGTCGGTCATCAGCTTGAACGCCAGAGCGGAGAATTTTTCGCCATCGTCTGCCTTGCGGCTGGTTTCCTTTTCGTCTTCGTCGGTGCCGGCCACAGGCGGGATGTCCACCGGCGAGGGCAGGAAATCAATCACCGCGTCCAGCATGCGTTGCACGCCCTTGTTCTTGAAGGCCGTTCCGCACAGCATCGGTTGAATTTCGGTCGCGATGGTCCGGATCCGTATACCAAGCTTGATCTCTTCCTCAGACAGTTCGCCTTCTTCCAGGTATTTGTTCATCAGCTCTTCGCTGGCCTCGGCAGCAGCCTCGACCATCTTTTCGCGCCACTCCTTGGCCGACTCCATCAAGTTGGCCGGGATATCCTGGTAGTCAAATTTCATGCCCTGCGAGGCCTCATCCCAGATGATGGCCTTCATCTTGATCAGGTCAACCACGCCGGTGAAAGTCTCTTCGGCGCCGATCGGGATCACGATAGGAACCGGACTGGCCTTCAGACGCAAACGCATCTGGTCGTAGACCTTGAAGAAATTGGCGCCGGTGCGGTCCATCTTGTTGACAAAGGCCAGGCGCGGCACCTTGTACTTGTTGGCCTGGCGCCAGACGGTTTCCGACTGGGGCTGCACGCCACCGACTGCGCAGTAAACCATACAGGCACCATCCAACACGCGCATGGAGCGCTCCACCTCGATGGTGAAGTCCACGTGGCCGGGGGTGTCAATGATGTTGAAGCGGTGCTCGGGGTAGGACAGGTCCATCCCCTTCCAAAAACAGGTGGTGGCCGCCGAGGTGATGGTGATACCGCGTTCCTGCTCCTGCTCCATCCAGTCCATGGTCGCGGCGCCATCGTGCACCTCACCGATCTTGTGATTGACACCGGTGTAGTAAAGAATGCGCTCAGTGGTTGTGGTTTTGCCGGCGTCAATGTGAGCGGAAATGCCGATATTGCGGTAGCGCTCAATGGGCGTTTTGCGTGCCATGATGGGTCTTTCGTTAACAGGGATGGCCCGCTTTTGGCGGGCCGGTAAAACTGCTGGTCAGTGTCGGCTTAGAAACGGAAGTGGCTGAATGCCTTGTTGGCCTCGGCCATGCGGTGCACTTCATCGCGACGCTTCATGGCGCCACCACGGCCCTCGGTGGCCTCAATGATTTCGTTGGCCAGGCGCAGGGCCATGGATTTCTCACCACGCTTGCGGGCCGCTTCTTTGATCCAGCGCATCGACAGCGCCAGACGTCGCACCGGACGCACCTCAACTGGCACCTGGTAGTTGGCGCCACCGACGCGCCGGGACTTGACCTCAACCATCGGCTTGACATTGTTGATGGCTGTTGAAAACAGCTCCACCGGGTCCTTGCCAGTTTTCTGCTCGATGGTCTCCAGGGCACCGTAGATGATGCGCTCGGCCACCGCCTTTTTGCCGCCTTCCATGATGACATTCATGAATTTGGACAGCTCGACATTGCCGTACTTGGGATCCGGCAGGATTTCAC
>JAFMJA010000317.1 GCA_017853735.1 Burkholderiaceae bacterium
TGCCCAGCAGGTTCTGACGGAAGCGGCCACTCTTGCCCTTGATCATGTCGGCCAGGGACTTGAGTGAGCGCTTGTTGGCGCCGGTCATGGCCTTGCCGCGGCGGCCGTTATCCAGCAGTGAATCCACCGCCTCCTGCAGCATGCGCTTTTCGTTGCGGGCAATGATCTCGGGGGCTTTCAGCTCCAGCAAGCGGCGCAGACGGCTGTTGCGGTTGATGACGCGGCGATACAGGTCGTTGAGGTCGGAGGTGGCAAAGCGCCCGCCATCCAGCGGCACCAGGGGACGCAGGTCGGGTGGCAGTACCGGCAGCACATCCATGATCATCCACTCGGGCTTGATGCCAGACTTTTTGAATGCCTCGAGCACTTTCAGGCGCTTGGCGTTCTTCTTCACCTTGAGTTCGGAGCCGGTCAGATCACCGCGCAGGCGCTCGATCTCGGTATCGAGCTCAATGCCCTGCAGCAGGTCCTTGATGCCTTCAGCGCCCATTTTGGCGGTGAACTCATCGCCATGCTCCTTGAACTTGGCTTCGAACTCGTCCTCGGACATGATGCTGAATTTTTTCAGCGGCGTCATGCCGGGATCGGTCACCACATAGGCTTCGAAATACAGCACGCGCTCAATATCGCGCAGGGTCATGTCCAGCACCAGGCCCAGACGGCTGGGCAGGGACTTCAGGAACCAGATATGGGCGCAAGGTGCAGCCAGGTCGATGTGGCCCATACGCTCGCGGCGCACTTTGGTCTGGGTGACTTCCACGCCGCACTTCTCACAAATCACACCGCGGTGCTTGAGGCGCTTGTATTTGCCGCACAGGCACTCATAGTCCTTGATCGGGCCAAAGATCTTGGCGCAGAACAGGCCATCGCGCTCGGGCTTGAAAGTGCGGTAGTTGATGGTCTCTGGCTTTTTGACTTCGCCAAAGGACCAGGACCGGATCTTCTCCGGTGAGGCCAGACCGATTTTGATGGCATCGAAATGCTCATCCGGCGAGAACTGCTTGAACAGGTCGAGTAGGGATTTCATAGGACTCTTTCCTTAGTCAGATACTGGTTGGTGGAGGACAGCGCTGCGCGGCGCACCGTGCTGTCCCGCCAAATCTCATGAACGCTCGAGTTCGATGTCCAGGCCGAGGGAACGAATTTCCTTGACCAGCACGTTGAATGATTCGGGCATGCCAGCTTCGATGGCATGCTCGCCCTTGACGATGTTCTCGTAGACCTTGGTGCGGCCCTGCACATCGTCGGACTTGACGGTGAGCATTTCCTGCAAGGTATAGGAGGCGCCATATGCCTCCAGCGCCCACACCTCCATCTCGCCGAAACGCTGGCCACCAAACTGGGCCTTGCCGCCCAAGGGTTGCTGCGTGACCAAGGAGTACGGGCCGGTTGAGCGGGCATGCATCTTGTCGTCCACCAGGTGGTGCAGCTTGAGAAAGTGCATATAGCCCACCGTGGTGCTGCGCTCGAATGCGTCACCGGTGCGTCCGTCATACAGCTGCGCCTGGGTACGGGGTGCGGTCAGGCCCTTGGCCTTGACCACTGCCTCGGGGTAGGCCAGGCTCAGCATGTCGCGGATTTCCTGTTCGGAAGCGCCATCAAACACCGGAGTGGCGAAAGTCACGCCGGTTGCCAGGTTCTCGGCCATCTCGCGCACCTGCTCGTCACTCATCTTGGACAGGTCATGCTTCTGGCCAGCGCGGCCATAGAATTTTTCCAGGAAGCTGCGCAACTCGGCCGCCTTGGTCTCTGCCTGCAGCATGTCGCCGATGCGCTGGCCAATGCCCTTGGCGGCCCAGCCCAGGTGGACCTCCAACACTTGGCCCACATTCATCCGTGAAGGCACGCCCAGCGGGTTGAGCACAATGTCAACCGGCGTGCCATCGGCCATATAGGGCATGTCCTCAACCGGAACAATCTTGGACACCACGCCTTTGTTGCCATGACGGCCGGCCATCTTGTCGCCGGGTTGTAGACGACGCTTGACCGCGAGATAAACCTTGACCATCTTGAGCACGCCCGCGGGCAGCTCATCACCCTGGGTGAGTTTCTTGCGCTTTTCTTCAAAAGCCAGGTCAAAGCTGTGCCGGGTTTGCTCCAGCGAATTCTTGATGCTCTCCAGCTGGGAGGCCACCTCGTCGTCGGCCGGACGGATATCAAACCAGTTGAATTTCTCGACTGAAGCCAGGTAGGCCTTGTCCACCTTGCTGCCCTTGGCCAGCTTGTTGGGGCCGCCATTGGCGATCTTGCCGGTGAGCAACTTGGTAATCCGATCAAAGGCATCGGCCTCGACGATGCGCAACTGGTCATTCAGGTCCAGGCGGAAACGCTTCAACTCATCGTCGATGATTTGCTGGGCGCGCTTGTCGCGCTGGATGCCTTCACGGGTGAACACCTGCACATCGATCACCGTGCCTTGTGAGCCCTGGTCCACGCGCAGCGAGGTGTCTTTCACATCGCTGGCTTTTTCGCCAAAGATGGCGCGCAGCAGTTTTTCTTCCGGCGTCAGGGTGGTTTCGCCCTTGGGTGTGACCTTGCCCACCAGGGTGTCGCCCGGCATGACTTCAGCACCCACGTAAATGATGCCGGACTCGTCGAGTCGGTTGAGCTGCTGCTCCGACAAGTTGGGAATATCGCGGGTAATTTCTTCCGCGCCCAGCTTGGTGTCGCGCGCCATCACCACCAGTTCCTCGATGTGGATCGAGGTGTAGCGGTCATCAGCAACCACGCGCTCGGAGATGAGGATGGAGT
>JAFMJA010000055.1 GCA_017853735.1 Burkholderiaceae bacterium
TGCACCGGCCAATGTCGAGGTGATCCGCCGCGCCCTGGTGGGTGTGACCCAGGAAGGTACCTCTGCCCGGGTGTTTGCCGGGGCGGGCTATTTGAGTGCCGGCAAAACTGGCACTGCGCAGGCAGTCACCATTGGCCAGAAGGAGAAATACAACGCGGCGAGAATGGAGGAGCACCAGCGCGACCATGCCCTCTACATCGCTTTTGCACCAGCGGATGACCCGAAGATTGCGCTGGCGGTGGTGGTGGAAAACGCCGGTTTTGGCGCTGAGCACGCTGCACCGATAGCGCGTCGGGTGTTCGACTACTGGCTGCTGGGCCAGTACCCCAGCGAAGAAGACATCGCCGCTGCGCGCAAAGGCCAGGCTGCCGCCCCGATTGGCAAGCCGCGCAGGGCCGATGAGATGGCCTGGCCACCGCCACGCTGAGCGCGCATAGTCCCTAGTGCCGCCCAACAAAAAGCACCCATTCGGGTGCTTTTTGACGATGCTCTACGCCCAAGCCCTGTCGGTGGGCAGATTTTTTGTTGACTCCTCGGCTCCAATCGAGGTGCGCTGGGACGCACATCAATGGGTACAAATGTAAACCACTCCGATCAACGACCCGATTGGGGGTTTCCCTAGCACCCGGTAGGCAGGATCAGGCGCCTGCTTCCTGCTGAATCCAGGCCGCGGCCTTTTCGGCCATCATGAGCGTGGGCGAATTGGTGTTGCCACTGGTGATCGTGGGCATGGCACCCGCATCCACCACGCGCAAACCCGCAATCAGGCCGTGCTGAGTGCGCACGCGCAGATGCGAGTCCAGCACAGCCTGAGGGTCCTCGCTGCGGCCCATCCGGGTGGTGCCAACCGGGTGAAAGATGGTGGAGCCAATATCTCCCGCCAGGCGCGCCAGCTCCTCATCGCTCTGGTACTGCACGCCGGGCTTCCACTCTTCGGGTTGATATCTGGCCAGCGCCGGCTGGGCGGCAATGTGTCGGGTCACGCGCAGCGAATCGGCTGCCACCTTGCGGTCTTGCGGCGTGCTCAGGTAGTTGGGGGCAATCGCTGGGGCATCCAGAAAATGGCCGCTACGGATGGCCACCGTGCCACGACTGCTTGGATTGAGGTTGCAGACGCTGGCGGTAAAGGCATTGAAACGGTGCAAGGGTTCGCCAAAGGCATCCAGGCTGAGGGGCTGCACATGGTATTCGATATTGGGCCATTGCTGGGACGGGTCAGACTTGGTGAAGGCGCCCAGTTGTGAGGGCGACATGCTCATGGGCCCGCTGCGCTTGAAGGCATATTCCAGGCCGATTTTTGTCTTGCCCCAGAGCGAGTTGGCCAGGGTATTGAGGGTCTGGACGCCCTGCACCTTGTAGACCGAGCGGATTTGCAGATGGTCCTGCAGATTGGCGCCCACCCCCGGGCGGTCATGCAACACCTCAATCCCATGTCGCTGAAGAAGTTCTGCGGGACCGATCCCCGAGAGCTGCAGAATTTGAACCGAACCAATGCTTCCTGCGCTGAGGATCACTTCGCGAGCGGCATGGGCCTGCACCATCTCCTGCCCATTCCATACCTGGACGCCGGTGCAGACACTGTGGCCATCGGGCCGCTGGCTGATCAGCAACCTGGAAACCTGGGACTGGGTCCAGAGCGTGAAGTTGGCGCGGCTCTGGCAGGCCGGGCGCAGGAACGCTTTGGCGGTATTCCAGCGCCAGCCCTTTTTCTGATTGACCTCGAAATAACCCACGCCCTCGTTGTTGCCGCGGTTGAAGTCGGCAGTGGCAGGAATTCCGGCCTGCACCGCCGCCTGGGCAAAGGCATCCAGCACATCCCAGCGCAAGCGTTGTTTTTCGACTCGCCACTCGCCGCCAGCGCCGTGCAGGGCATCGGCGCCCAGGTAATGGTCCTCATGCTGCTTGAAGGCCGGTAACACCTGAGACCAGCTCCAGGTCTCGTCACCCGTGACCTGGGCCCAATGATCGTAGTCGCGCGTTTGACCGCGCATATAGATCATGCCGTTGATGCTGGAGCAGCCACCCAGGGTCTTGCCACGCGGATAGCGCAGCTGGCGGCCGTTGAGCCCCGGCTCCGGCTCGGTCTGATAGAGCCAGTCGGTCCGTGGGTTGCCAATGCAGTAGAGGTAGCCAACCGGAATATGGATCCAGTGGTAGTTGTCCTTGTCACCCGCTTCAATCAGCAACACGCGTTTGGAAGAGTCTGCGCTCAGCCGGTTGGCCAGCAAGGCTCCTGCGGTGCCGGCGCCGACGATGATGTAGTCAAAAATGGTGTCACTCATGACAAGGTGAAGTTTCAGCCGGGTGGCTTACTTCGATACCGGCATGGTGAACTCGGCCCCCTTGCCAATGCTCTCGGGCCAGCGCTGCATGATCGATTTTTGCTTGGTGTAGAAGCGCACACCCTCTTCGCCATAGGCATGCATGTCGCCAAAGAGCGAGCGCTTCCAGCCGCCAAAACCATGCCAGGCCATGGGTACCGGGATCGGCACATTGATGCCCACCATACCCACCTGGATGCGGCGAGCAAATTCACGCGCGGCATTGCCATCACGGGTGTAGCAGGCCACACCGTTGCCAAACTCATGGTCATTGATCAGTTTCACCGCAGTGGCGAAATCCGGCACCCGCACACAGGCCAGCACCGGGCCGAAAATTTCCTCCTTGTAGATTTTCATCTCGGGGGTCACATGGTCGAACAGGGTGCCGCCCATCCAGAATCCCTTTTCGCAGCCTGCGCCAGCGCTGGCAGCACGAAAGCTCCGACCATCCACCAGGAGCTTGGCGCCTTCCTTGGCGCCATGTTCGATGTAGCCGCTGATGCGCTGATGCGCAATGCCAGTCACGATCGGACCCATCTCGGCGTCGAGTTCCATGCCATTCTTGATTTTCAGCGTCTTGGCCCGCTCAACCAGCCGGGGCATGATCTTGTCGGCCACATCGCCCACCAGCACAGCCACCGAGATGGCCATGCAGCGCTCACCGGCCGAGCCATAGGCCGCGCCAATCAAACCGTCCACCGCCTGATCCAGGTCGGCGTCTGGCATCACCACCATATGGTTTTTGGCGCCGCCCAGGGCCTGCACGCGCTTGCCGTTGCGAGCACCCGTTTCATAGATGTAATTGGCGATCGGTGTGGAGCCGACAAAACTCACCGCCTTCACATCGGGATGGGCCAGCAGCGCGTCCACCGCCTCTTTGTCACCCTGCACCACATTGAAAACCCCATCGGGCAGGCCGGCTTGCTTCAGCAATTCAGCCATCAGCAGCGAGGGGCTGGGATCAATCGGACTGGGTTTGAGGACAAAAGTGTTGCCTGCTGCTATGGCCACCGGAAACATCCACATGGGCACCATCACCGGAAAATTGAATGGGGTGATGCCCGCCACCACGCCCAGCGGCTGGCGAACCGTCCAGTTGTCCATGCCGGTGGAAACCTGTTCAGTGAAATCGCCCTTGAGCAGCTGCGGAATGCCAGTGGCAAATTCCAGGATTTCGACGCCGCGGGTGACCTCGCCCTGGGCGTCGGTGAACACCTTGCCATGTTCGGCGGTGATCAGGCGTGCCAAATCATCGCGGTGCTGATTCATCAATTCAAGAAACTTGAACATCACCCGGGCCCGCCGTAGCGGCGAGGTGTCAGCCCAGGCCGGAAAGGCTGCCTGGGCCGAAGCCACCGCCGCATTCACTTCGGCGCTGCTGGCCAGGGCGACGCGGCCACTCACCGAGCCGGTGGCCGGATTGAAAACATCCTGTGTTCGGCCCGAAGTGCCCGCGACGGCCTGTCCTGCGAGGTAATGATCAATGGTGGCGATGCTCATGTGGGGGCTCCATAGAAACGTCAAATGGCTGTCTTAGGGCGCAATTTTGCCAATGAAATGGACAAAAAAAGTGAATCCTCGCAAATAAGACCTTGGCAGCCGCCCAGGCTAGGACAGGACCGAGGGCAGCCCATGTAAAAAGGCGCGCACTTGAAGAGCAATCACCTTCTTTTCATCAAGAAGTGCCTCGCCTTGATAAATGTGTCGGCGGATCGCCAGATGGGAGACGGCACCATGCAATATCCAGCCGATTTCATGCTGCAAGGCCTTGCTGCGCGATACCCGCAGCCCCAGCTCAGTGCAGGCTTCCTCCACCACCGTTTCCAGCAGGTGCGTGATCAGGGCTGAGATATAGGTGGGCGCGATCTCGACTTCGGCCAACGAAGCATAAAGAAACAGACGCAGCCAACGTCGTGTCAGTACGGCGTCGTAATACTCCACGTAAAAGTTGTTCAAGCGACGCTCGATCGGCAAGTCGCGGTTGCGCAGCAGCACAAACCAGTGCGCCTTGAAGACACCGGCAATCTCACTTTCATAGACCGCCTGGATCAGTGCAGCCTTGTTGGGAAACAGGCTGTAGAGCAAACGCTGCGACACACCGCAGGCATCCGCCAGCGCGCGCGTCTGTGCTGTCAGGCCGTACTCGGAAAAGAAATCGTAGGCCTTGGACAAGACCTGTGCGCGTCGCTCAACGGCCGTCATACGCAGGGTCACACGCCGGCCGCTGCCAGGGGCAGCCCTTTGCCGGGCATTGGAAAGCAAGGCGGATTTGGCTCGCATGAGGCGTATGGTAGCGGGACGGCGCCGGCAATGGCAAAATAGTCGTCAATTGACGATATAGGAGAGCGCTGTGATCTATGAAATGAGAACCTACCAGGTACAGGCTGGCAAGGCCGCTGAATTTCTGAAAATCTATCAGGAAAGCGGCTTGCACATCATCACGCGCTATGCCAAGCTGATCGGGTGCTGGACCAAGGAATCCGGGGTGTTGAATTCAATCGTGTTTCTCTGGGCCTATGACGATTTGGCGCACCGTTCCCAGCAACGCGCCAAAATGGCCAAAGATACGGAGTGGGCAGAATTTTTACCGAGCATTCTGCCCTTTCTGGTGCACCAAGAAAGTGTTTTTCTCAACCCTGCCAGCTTTTCTCCGGCCAAATGAAGCGAGGAGTGCGATGAATTCGTGCACCATGCGGGCCCGCGAAAAGACTTGTCATGGGCCAACTCCATCGTCACTTGACGAATTGGAGATTTGCGAAAATAATTTGCTGCCTGTGTGGCGACAATCCCCGCCTGCTGGCGGGTGAACCTTGAACATTGACTTAACCTGGAGACGGCCATGGACAATTTTTGGACGAACGACGCAAGTCGGCGCGACTTTCTTAAGCTTTCTGCGGCCACCGGCATCGCCGGTTCGGGCCTGCTTGCCTTGCCAGGCCATGCCCAGGCTGGAGCGTTGAACTTTCATACCTGGTCCGCTGCGGTCGATACGGTCAAGAGTCATCTGACCGCCTTCGAAGCCAAAACTGGCATCAAGGTGAATTACAGCAACTCTCCATGGGCGCAGTACCGAGACACCATGGTCACCAAATTTGTGGGTAAAGCCCCCATGGATGTCATGTGGGTCTCTGACAGCTGGTTGCCGGAGTGGGCCGATGCGGGTTGGCTGGCGCCGGTTGATGGCTACCCTGAGCTGATCAAGTACAACGCAGACGTCGATGACTTTGCCACCCAATCCATGCGTTACAAGGGCAAGCAGTACGGCCTGACCTATTACTCCGACCACATGGCCTTTTTCTATGATGCCGAGAAACTGAAAAAAGCCGGCATCAAGGAACCCCCCAAGACCTGGGATGAGGTGGTCCAACAATCATTGGCCATGAAAAAAGCCGGTATCGCCGAATACCCATTGATGCTGTCGATGGCCCGCGAGAGCTGGCTGATTGAGTTCCTGACGGCTATGGTTTATTCCCACGGGGGCCGCTTTGCAGACGACAATTACAACCCCCTGATGGCCGACCCGCAAAAGGGCGCACATCGGGCGATGCAATGGTTGGTGGACGCGGTCAATAAGCACAAAATTGTGTCTCCAGCATGCGTTGAAATTGGTGAGCTCAATGGCCTGAAGTCTTTCAGCTCGGGTAACCATGCTTTTGCCATGCTGGGGCGCTACCGTGTGCGCACCCTGAACGATCCCAAGCAGTCAGCCATTGCCGGCAACGCCAAGCAGGCAATGATGCCTGCCGGCCCGGGCGGCAGCAATGCCACCGTTGGCTGGATACGTTTCTACGGCATGACCCAGCAGGCCGCCGCCAACAAATCGCGTGCCGCCGAGGCGGTCAAGCTGATCGAATGGTTTGGCGGCAAGGCAGATGGCAAATACCAGTTCCAAAAAATGGTGTTCAACGATATCGGAGCAGGCTTTTCAGTCAAGGAGCTTTTCAAGGATCCAGATGTCAAGGCTGGCTATGCCAAGTTCTCCGATATTGCGATGTACGAAAAGCAGCAACAGCTCGCACGCAAAAAAGACGTGATCACGCGCTGGTTTGGCGAGTGGGATGAGGTCAACGGAACGGCCTGGCAATCCGCCATCATTGGCAAGAGTTCAGTCGCCGACGCTCTCAAGCGTTCCATGACCGCCTGGAATGACATGCGCAAATGATCAGACCTGTGGGCGCCAGGACGGCGCCCCGGGTCCTGGGTGAGAGCTTTTCACGATGAAAAATCCGCTGGCGGCAGTACGCGGCGCCTGGCGCTATCCAGTGAGCGCCTACGATCAGAAGAGCGCCATGTGGCTTCTCAGCCCCATGCTGGTGGTGCTGATGGTCGTGGCGGTCTTTCCGGTCATTTACTCTTTTTGGGTCAGTCTTTATGACCTGAAGCTCACGCGCCCGCACCGGGTCCCATTTGTCTGGTTCGACAACTACCTGAAAATATTTGCCGACCCACTGTTCTGGGAATCTGTCACGCGCACGGCCTCGTTCACTGTCATGTCAGTGACCGCCATCATGGTCATTGCGCTGCTCATGGCATTGTTATTGAACCAGGAGTTTCGCGGCCGACGGGTGCTTTCGGCCATATTGCTGATCCCCTGGGCGATTCCCTATGTGGCCAACGGCCTGATGTGGAAGTGGATATATGACTCCGGGTACGGCGCACTGAACGGACTGCTGTTACAGCTTGGGTTGATCGACAAGTATCTGGTGATGCTGGGCGATGTCAATAAAACCATGGGCCTGATCACCAATGCGTTTGTCTGGAAGGAAGTGCCCCTGGCCACCATTTTGATCCTGGTGACCCTGAAGTCCATCCGCGCAGATTTGTACAGCGCAGCGAAGGTCGATGGCGCCAATGTATGGCAAAGGTTCTTGCATATCACACTGCCGGCCCTGGTGCCTGGCTTCGCCCTGGTCATGATTTATGAAGCCATGATGGCGATACGTCACTTTGACCTGTTCTTCATTCTGACCGAGGGCGGGCCTGCGGAAGCTTCGCATGTGCTGGCCTGGCAGGTGTATGTGGAAACTTTCCGCAAGCTGGCATTCGGCACCGGATCAGCCCTGGCCTACATCATGGCTGTGGCCACCTTCATGCTGGCATTTTTCATCATTCGCAGCACTAGCCGAAAGCTTTGACCCATATGCGCTTGGACTTGCTGGGCCAAAAGGCCTTACTCTTTTTCGGGTCCCTCCTGTTTGTGCTGTATGTGCTGGCGCCGATAGCCTGGTTGGTGTCATCTTCCCTGCAGTCAGAGGCTGAGATCACTTCCGTTCCGCCTCACTGGGTCCCGCAACAGCCAACGATTGAAAACTTTCAAGCGATTTTTACAGCCAAGGACAAGGTTGTCACTTACGAAAACCGAAAGCAGGGCGACCCCGCCACGGGCGGCTTCATTCCCTCCACCGCGAGCAATCTGCTGCCGTCCATGTGGAACAGCCTGCTGGTGGCGCTGGCCGTGGTGGTGCTCAACCTCCTGGTGAGCGTGCCTGCCGCTTATGCGCTCGCGAAAATCCGATTCATAGGGCGCTCCACCTCGATCTATTTCATGCTCTCCACGCGCGTCATTCCAGACATCGCGCTCGTGGTCCCTTTCTTTCTTTTCATCCACAAGCTTGGCCTGCTGGACACACTGAGCTCACTGGTGATCACCTACCTGGCCATCACCGTGCCGTTTTCAATATTCATTTTGACCAATTACTTTGAGTCACTGCCTGACGAATTGGACAAGGCGGCAAGAGTGGATGGCTGCTCGCGTTTGCAGACCATGCTGTTGGTCTACCTTCCCCTGGCCTTGCCCTCGCTGGTGGCGGTGGTTCTATTCACTTTCCTCACCAGCTGGAACGAGTTGCTGCTGGCCCTGATGTTTACCCAAACGCCGGCTGCGCAGACCATGCCGATTGTGGTGGCATCCTTCACCTCCGATTTCAGCATCAGTTTTTCATTCATCAACGCAGCGGGTGTGTTGGCCATCATTCCACCCGTGATCGTGGCTGTGGTGTTCGAGCGCTATATCGTCTCCGGCCTGACCGCTGGCGCAGTCAAAGGCTAGCAAAGGAATTATCGTGGCACGCATCCGATTTGAAAGTGTTGGCAAACAGTACCCCAATGGCTTTGTGGCGCTCAAGGATTTCAACCTGGTCATTGAGGACAAGGAGTTTCTGGTGCTCCTTGGCCCCTCCGGCTGCGGCAAGTCGACCACGCTGAACATGATTGCCGGCCTGGAGGATGTGAGTGAAGGCAGTCTGTTTTTCGATGACGAACTCATGAACATCACGCCGCCACACAAGCGCGACGTTGCCATGGTGTTTCAAAGCTACGCGCTGTACCCGAACAAGAGCGTCTACGACAACATTGCTTTTGGTCTCAAAATGCGCAAGCACCCGCGCGAAGAAATCGACCGTCGGGTGCGCGATGCAGCGCGACGACTTGAAATCGAACCTTTGCTGCAGCGTCGCCCGGACCAGCTCTCAGGTGGCCAGCGCCAACGCGTAGCACTGGGGCGCGCCATGGTGCGGCAGCCCCAGGTATTTTTGATGGATGAACCGCTGTCCAATCTGGACGCTGCATTGCGCATCTCGATGCGCGCCGAGATCAAGCAGCTGCATCAAGCCATGCAAACCACTTTTGTCTACGTCACGCATGACCAAGCAGAAGCGCTCACTTTGGCAGACCGCATTGTGGTGATGAAAGGCGGTGTGGTTCAGCAGATCGGTGCGCCTGACGCGATTTACGAGCGGCCGGCCAATATGTTCGTGGCGGCTTTTCTGGGCAACCCCTCGATCAATTTTCTTGACGGGCAGTTGATCGAGCGTCAAGGGCAACTCAAGTTTCAACGCGGCTCCCTGACGCTAGCGCTACCACCCATGGCACAGCAGTGCCTGGCTGGACAAGCGGGACGCGAAGTGGTGTTGGGCATGCGCGCAGAAGATGTCGAAACTGATGGCCCGACAGGAGAGGATGGCATTGAGGGCCGGGTGCTGTCGGTGCTGCCCGTTGGATCCGACCAGTTCCTGGAGATCGAGGTCGAGGGCGTGAAAACCTTTTTACGGGTGGGCAAGGAAGGCAAACACCGATTGGGCGAGCCCGCCCGCCTGAGGGTGAACCTCAACCGCCTCCATCTTTTTGACAAACAAAGCGGCAGCAACCTGATGTATCCTGCATGAAACCTGCGGCCTTTGATTACTGGCGGGCGGAGTCTATCGAGGATGCGCTGAGCCAGCTTGCTTCGGGCGAAGGCGAAGCCAAGGTGTTGGCCGGTGGCCAGAGCCTGGGGCCCATGCTGAATATGCGCCTGGCCACACCCCAGCGGCTGATCGATCTGAATGATCTGAGCGAACTGGCCTATATTCGCGACCAGGGCGATACGCTTGAAGTAGGGCCGCTCACCCGTCATCATCAGTTGGCGCAATCGCCACTGTTACGGCGTCGCTGCCCCTTGCTGTCCAGAGCCTCGCAAACCATTGGCCACTATGCGATTCGGCAGCGTGGCACCCTGGGCGGAAGTCTGGCGCACGCTGATCCAGCTGCGCAGTTGCCTCTGGTGGCCGTGACCCTGGGCGCAGGCCTGGAGCTGCAAAGTGCCCGAAGCCGGCGAACCGTTCCCGCCCAGGAATTTTTTGTCTCCGCCATGAACACGTCGTTGGCGCCCGATGAAATCATCCGAAGTGTGCGCTTTCCAGCAGCGACTGAGCACGAGGCTGAGGCATTTGAGATATTCAGTCGACGACATGGTGACTTTGCGATCGTGGCCGTGGCCTGCACGCTAGCGCTGCGGGATGAGCGGGTAATGGGTATACGGCTGGGCGTGGGTGGCGTGCACGCGACCCCGCTCAACTTGTCGGCCCACTTGCAAGGCTTTGTGGGGCGCCAGCCCAACATGGCATGGATAAGTGATGTTGCGCAAGCGGTCCAGGATTTGGCGAACCCGGCCGAGGACAGTCGGATTCCAGCTGATTACCGTCAGGACCTGGCCGGGTCGCTGACCCGCCAGGCCTTGGCTAGCGCTCTTCAGCGCGCCAGAGGGGATGCGGGATGAGTGAGACGGGTTTGCGGGAGCTCACTCTCACAGTCAATGGCCGCAACCATGCGGTGCGCGCTCAGCCGCGTAAGCTGCTTGCCGATGTGCTGCGTGAAGACTTGCGGTTGACAGGAACCCATGTGGGTTGTGAGCACGGGGTATGCGGTGCCTGCACGGTGCTGGTGGACGGCCAACCTCTGCGTTCCTGCCTGACCTACGCCGTGCAGATGGAAGGCCATGAAGTGTCCACCATCGAGTCCGTCGCGACCAAGGGCCGGCTTTCAGTTTTGCAGCAGGCCTTGCATGAAGCGCATGGCCTGCAATGCGGATTTTGCACGCCAGGTATCGTGATGACCTTCGAGGCCTTTCTGCGCCAACACCCGGATCCCAGTGAAGCAGAGGTACGCGAGGCGCTTGCGGGCAATTTATGTCGCTGCACCGGTTATCAGGGCATTGTGCTGGCCATTCTTCGGGCTGCCCAGCAGATGCGTACGGAGCCCTAGCCATGGGTCAAGAAAACTTCCATTACATAGGCCAGCACGCACCGCGCAAGGAAGATTACCGCTTTCTGACCGGACAGGGACGATATGTCGATGATGTGGAAGTCCCCGGTGCCCTGCACGCCTGTTTTGTGCGTTCGCCGCACGCGCATGCGCGCATCAAGAGCATTGACCCCGGGCTTGCGCTGAAAATTGACGGGGTGGTGGCGGTCTTCACCGGACAGGACCTTGCACAGTGGACCACACGCCAACGGATGGCGCCACCCATAGAAGGCCTGCAGCCGATGGAAATGGACGCCCTGCCCATCGACAAGGTGCGTTTTCAGGGCGATCCGGTGGCCTGTGTGATTGCCTGTGACCGGTATGTGGCAGAAGATGCGGCCGAGTTGGTACAGGTCGACTACGAACTCTTGCCGGCAGTTACCGATATGTGGCAAGCCATGGCACCAGGCTCACCCCGGGTGGATGATGCTTTGCCGTCCAATCTCTTGTCACACCAGCAGGCAAGCTTTGGCGACCCATCGGCGCGCAAACGCGAAGCATATCGGGTGGTCGAAAGCACCTTTTCGATGCATCGTCAAACCCACTTGCCCATCGAAACTCGTGGCTGTGTTGCGCTTTGGGACGCGGGTAGAAGCCATCTGACGTTTCATGTGGGCAATCAGGTGCCACACCCCTATCGAACGACCCTGGCTGCCCGATTACGCCTGGCCGAATCCCAGGTCACGATCATTTCACAAGATGTGGGGGGCGGCTTCGGTCAAAAGATTGCTCTCTACCGCGAAGAACTTGTGGTTGCTGCAGCGGCGCGCCAGCTGGGCCAAGCCGTACGCTGGCGAGAAGATCGCATGGAAAATCTGCTGGCTTCATCCCAGGCCCGCGAAGACTTCTGTCGAACACGCGCCGCAGTGGATGCCGATGGCAAGCTGTTGGGGCTGGAGCTGGAAATTGTCGAGGACTTTGGAGCCTACAGCTTTTATCCAGGCAATTACCTGGCGCGCGTGGTGGCGATGATTCTCACTGGACCTTACAAGGTTCAGGATTACAGCTACGATGTACGCGTCGTGCTGAGCAACAAGGTGGCAAATGGTCCAATGCGTGCGCCTATGGCCATCACCAGCTGGTTGATGGAGGGCACCCTGGATGCGGTTGCACGTGCGCTAGGACAAGACCCGCTTGCTGTGCGCCGGCTCAATATGCTCAGCGCCCATGAGTATCCATACTCCATGGCTACCGGCGAGGTGCTGGAGGACATCACCCCGCGACAGACGCTGGATGCAGCTGTAGAAGCCATCGACTATGACAGCTTTCGTCGCAGTCAGAAAGCGTCATTGGCGCAGTCGCGTTACCTCGGGCTGGGTATATGTACGGTGGTGG
>JAFMJA010000056.1 GCA_017853735.1 Burkholderiaceae bacterium
GGATCTACAAATCGGTGCCCTACGACCCGATCAAGAGCTTCACCCCGATCGGCAAACTGGTCGACTCGGCCTATGTGCTGGTAGTCAACCCCAAAGTACCGGCCAGCAATGTGCGCGAGCTGGTGGCCCTGGCCAAATCGCGGCCCGAGACTATCCACTTCGCTTCTTCGGGCAATGGCAGCACCCAGCATCTGATGGGCGGCCTGTTCGTATCGCTCAGTGGCGCGCCCATGAAGCATGTGCCCTACCGGGGCAGCAACCTGGCCACCACCGACCTGATTGCCGGCGTGGTGGAAAGCAGCTTTGCTGGTGTGACCAATGTGCTGCCACACCTGCCTACCGGCAAATTGCGTGCGCTGGCGGTGACCACCGCCAAGCGTGCGCCGCAGTTGCCCGAGGTACCCACCTTGCAGGAAGCCGGCATTGCCGGTTATGACGCCAGCAACTGGCTGGCCCTGCTGGCGCCAGCGGGAACACCGCGCGAGATTGTGCAGCGCCTCAACAGCGAAATCGTCAAGCTGATGGCACTGCCCGATGTGCAGAAGGCCTTGTTCGATGCTGGCGTGCAGGTCAGCCTGTCCAGCCCGGAGACCCTCACCAAGTTGATGCAGGAAGAGAGCGCCAAGTGGGGCAAGGTTGTCAAGGACGCCGGAATTCGCCTGGAATAGGCGGCTCGATCAGATCTGGCTTGCCTCAGCCCAGGTAAGCACGCAGCAATTCGGGGGGCAGTGCCTGGCTATGCGCCTGGCGTACAGCTGCGGTGGCCAATTTCATTGCGGCCAGGTCCAGCGCTTCAGGCTTGAGGACTTGCACTCCAAGATCCTGCAGCTGCGCCAGCGCTCGCGCGTCCTCGGCTGCGGCGGCTTGCCGCTGCTGCTGGGTGGCTACTTCAACCGCCCCCAGCAAGGCCTGCTGCCGGCTGCTGTCCAGCGAGTCATACCAGCTGCGTGAACACAGCACAAGCAGCACGCCAAAAAAGTGGCCGCTCAGGCTGACAAAAGGATGATGGCGCCAGAGCGAAAAGCTCAGCAGATTGGTCAGCGGATTTTCCTGTGCCTGCACTTCACCGCTTTGCACCACCCGCACCAGGTCCTTCACATCGACGCTGCGGGCACTAAAGCCCAGGCTGGACAAAGCTTCTCGGTACACCGCGCTGTCCAGGGTGCGGATCACCAGGCCCTGGCAATCACTGGGGCTGCGGATCGGACGCACAGAATTGGAAATGTGGCGAAAACCGTTGTCCCAGAAAGCCAGCACCTGATAGCCAGTCTGTTGCGCCACCGCCTGGCGCAGCCACTGCCCTGCCGCTCCATCGAGCGCAGCCAGGGCCGCAGTCCGATCGTTCACCGCAAACGGGAGGTCGAGCATTTCCAGCTCGGGCACTCGAGCTGACAAATAACCCGAAGCCATGTAGCACAGCTGGCGTTGCCCCAACTCGACGCTGGCAAACAGCGACTGCGCGGTTTCGCCAGCAGCCGGCACATTGCTTTGCTGGTGCACCAGCCAATCGGGCGCCAACTCGCGCAGGGTGTCGGCCAGGCGGGTGAGGGCAGCGGTCAGGATCGAGCCCTCGCCCTGATAGCCGGCCAGGTGCAGGACTGCGCCGTCTTGGCTGGGCACCTCAGCTGCCCTGGATGCCGGCCTGCTTGATGATGGTTTGCCAGCGCGCGTAGTCTTCGGACACGATGCGGCTCAGCTGCTCGGCATTGCGCGGCCAGGGGTCCATGCCCGAGCGCTGGATCTGCGCTTGCAGGGCTGGATCGTTGACGATCGCCTCGCAGGCCTTGCGCAGCGTGGACAGCACCTCGGCCGGGACATCCTTGTGCAGAAACAAGCCGATCCAGGACGAGTAGTCGTATTTGGCAACACCCTGCTCCTGCAGGGTGGGCACCTGGGGAAACTGCGGATGACGCTCGGCACCGCAGTAGCCGATGAAGCGCACCCGCCCCTCAGGCAGAAAGGGCTGGGCCAGCGACAGGGCCATGGACATCAGCGACACCTCGCCCGTGGCCACGGCCAGGGCTGCCTGGCTGGCGCCGCGGTAGGGCACATGGACCAGCTGGGTCCCGGTATAGGACTTGAGCATCTCGGTAGCCAAATGTTGTGGGCTGCCCACCCCACCCGAAGAGTAGGTGATGCGCTCGGGCTCCTTGCGAGCGAGCTCAAGCAGTTCCTGGATATTGCGGATCGGCGAATTTTTAGGCACCGCAAAAAAAGTGGGGATATTGGCAATCCCGCACACCGGCAAAAAATCACGCCGGGTGTCCACCTTGACATTCTGCGGCTGCAGGTGCGGCAGGATGGTGGTGATGCTGTTGTTGAGCGCGGCAATGGTCTGCCCGTCTGGCTTGGCGCGCGCCAGCCGGTCCAGCCCCACCACGCCAGCCGCAGCAGCCACGTTCTCCACCACAAAGCCAGTGCCAAATCGGCTGCCCAGGCGCTCGGCCACATGGCGCACCGCCACATCCGATGCGCTGCCGGCCTGCAGGGGCAGCACAATGCTCACTGTGCCTGCGGGGTATTTCTGGGCCCAGAGCGAGCCACCACTGGCCAGGGTGCCTATGCCGGCCAGGGTGGCGTGGATGATGTCTCGTCGTTGCATGCTGACTCCTTCAGTCTGTTGATGTCCTCGATCAGCGCTGGGCGCGCAATTTTTTGTAGGCTGCTCGGTCCAGGCATCTGGCCAGCCAGTCGCTGCACAGGGGAAATTGCGCCATCAGTTCGCGTGCCGGTTTGATCCATAGACACACGCTGGCCACACACAGGTCAGCCACGGTGAAGCGGTCGGCCGCCAAGTAGGCCTGGCCCCGGGCCTGCCGGGAGGCCAGGTGCTGCTCCAGCACCCGCAAGGGCGTTGCCAGACGCTTTTCGGCAGCCTCGGCCAGTTCGGGCTTACGCTGCTCGGCTGGCATGGCCAGGCGATGCATCAGCACAGTCAGGGCATCTTTTTCCATTTCGGTCACCGCCCAGAAGCTCCAGCGCAGTGCCTCGGCCTCCTCAGGTGCGCCAGTGGGCACCAGACCCTGGCCATTGGCCTGGCCATGCAGCCGGGTCAGGTAGAGCACACAGGCCATGCTCTCCCAGACTGTCACTTCGCCCTCGGGCCGGTGATCGACCAGGGCCGGGATATGGCCATTGGGATTGATCGCCAGAAACTCTGCGCTGCGCGTTGCGCCCAGCTTGTAATCGGTCTGCACTTGGGTGTAATGCAGGCCCAGTTCCTCAGCGGCCCAGAGCGGGCGAATGGCTCGCGAAGCCACAATGCCATAGATGGTCAAAGACACAGATTTCTCCTCTACACTTCACGCTTCCAATGAACACTCCAAGCATTGTGCCTGAGCTCGCGGACCAGCCGGTCCAGACTTATCTGTCCCAGCCCTCCCCCACGCAGCTGCGTCTGCCTGCCAAGGCCTGCGACACCCATGTGCATGTGTTCGGACCCACCGATCGCTTTCCCTATGCCATGGCGCGCAGCCACTCACCAGCGCAGGCGCCCAAGGAAAAACTGTTTGCCCTGCACCAGTTTCTCGGCATAGAGCGCTGCGTTATCGTGCAGTCCGTGGTCCATGGACTGGACAACAGCGTGGTGGCCGATGCAATTGCTGCCGGCCGGGGCAATTATCTTGGGGTGGCACTGGTGGCCGTGGATGCCAGCGCGCAGGAGCTGCAGGGCCTGGCCCAGCAGGGCTTTCGTGGGGTGCGCTTTCACTTCATGCCGCATCTGGGTGCCAGCGTTGATCTGAACGCGCTGATCGGGCTGACCCATCGCCTGGCCGAGGCCCGCATGCATCTTCAGGTGCACTTTCACCCCAGCCTGATCGATGAACTCTCGCCCTGGTTCAAGCGTTCGGCAGTGCCAGTGGTGATTGACCATATGGCGCGGGTGGATGCCACCCAGGGCCTTTCGGGCCCGGCCTTCCAGGCGCTGTGCCGCCTGCTCGACAACGCCCTGTTTCATGTCAAGATCAGTGGCATCGACCGGGTCGATGAGAAGCTGCCGCTGGACACGCCGCCCTACCCGCGCGGCATCGAGCTGGCCCACTACCTGCTGCGCGAATTTCCGCGCCAGTGCCTCTGGGGCACGGATTGGCCCCACCCCAACCACACCCATGTGCCCGATGATGGCGTTCTGGTCGATGCGCTGGCGCGCATCGCGCCCACTCCCGCGCTGATGCAGCAGCTGCTGGTGGACAACCCCGAGGCACTCTATCGCTTCGAAGCTTTCAGATGGGGTGCAGCAGCATGAACGCGCTGGCGCCAAGAATGCAGGGCAAGGTGGTGCTGGTCACCGGTGCCGGCTCGGTCGGGCCGGGCTGGGGCAATGGTCGCGCGATCGCGGTGCGCATGGTGCAAGAGGGTGCACAGGTCATGGCGCTGGACCTGCAGGCCAGTCGGCTGGAGGAGACCTTGCGTCTGGGACAGGCCGCGCGCTCCCTACACCAGGGCGACATCGATTCGGCCACCTGCAATGTCACCCAGAGCGACTCGATTGCCGCTGCCGTGCAGGCCACCTTGCAGCGCTTTGGCCGCATCGATGTGCTGGTCAACAATGTGGGCGGCTCAGCTGCTGGCGGGCCGGTGGAAATGAGCGAGGAGGTCTGGCGCACCCAGATTGACCACAACCTCACCAGCGTGTTCCTGATGTGCAAGCATGTGCTGCCCCACCTGATCGCGCAGGGGTCTGGTTGCATCGTCAATATTTCTTCCACCTCGGGCATGCGCTGGACCGGCTCGGCCCAGGTGGCTTATGCCGCCACCAAGGCTGCAGTCATCCAGATGGGCAAGGTGATGGCGATTCAGTACGCCAAGCAGGGCATCCGGGTCAACACCGTGGTGCCTGGCCAGCTACACACACCGATGGTGGAAGTGCGCCTGGCCAAGCAGCGCACCGGTGGTGATGTGCAGGCACTGCTCGAGCAGCGCCAGTCCCGTATTCCCCTGCCCTTTATGGGCGATGGGCAGGACACCGCCAATGCGGTGCTGTTCCTGGCCAGTGAGGAAGCACGCTTCATCACCGGCACAGAGATCGTTGTCGATGGTGGCATGACGGTTCGATGTGGATAAGGAGATTCATCATGAGTTTGATCAGCAGAAAAAATTTCACCCGCCTGTGTGCTGCCTGTCTCCTGCTGGGCAGTGTCACCCTGGTCTCTGCCCAGCCCAAGACTACCCGTCTCCTGGTGGCCTTTCCACCGGGCGGGCCGGTGGATTTTGTCGCCCGCACCTTGTCCGAGCAGTTGGGCAAGGAGCTCGGCCAAACCGTGGTGATCGAAAACAAGGCCGGCGCCAACGGCGCGATTGCCGCCGATGCGCTGATCAAGGCCCCTGCCGACGGCCAGACCCTGTGGCTGACCAGCGTGGGGGCGGTCGCGATCAACCCCTCGCTCTATGCCAGCCTGCCCTATGACCCGGTGCGCGATCTGGCGCCGGTCTCGCTGGTGGTCAACAATGTGGAGATGCTGGTGGTCAACCCCAACGCCAGCGCCAGCACGCCCCGGGAGTTCATCCAGTGGGGCCAGCAAAAGCGTGTCACCATGGCCTCCTCGGGCATTGGCAGCGTGCCGCACCTGGCCATGGAGCTGCTGGCCGATGCCACCAAGGCCGACCTGTCCCATGTGCCCTACAAGGGCGCAGCCCCTGCCATCACCGATGTGATGGCAGGCCATGTGGATGGCTTCTTTGGCGATATTCCTGGCCTGATCTCGCATATTCGCGCTGGCAAGTTGAAGCCAGTCGGGCTGGCCTCCACCCGTCGCCATCCCTTGTTTCCCAATGTGCAGACCTTTCAGGAAATTGGCGTGGCTGGGGTCGACTCGGACAACTGGTATGCCCTCTTTGCCAGAAGCGGCACGCCAGCGGCCGAGCTCGAACGCCTGAACCAGGCGGTGCGCCGTACCCTGGCCAATGAAACCGTGCGCAGCAAGCTAACCGCCTCAGGCGCCGAGCCCGCCTCCTCCAGCCCCACCGAGCTGGCCGCCATGCTCAAGAACGACATTGCCAAATGGGGCCGTGTGATCCGCAGCAAAAACATCAAACCCGAATAAGGCACACCCCCCGCCATGCAACCCAAGCAAAGACTCTCCCGCATCCAGCCCGGCACCCGTGCCGAACTGGCCGATCTCGAAGCCAAGATCGTGCGCAAGCGCGGTAAGGTCACCCCGCTCTACCAATACCTGCTCAACAGCCCGGTCATGGCTGAAGGCTGGGAAGAGTTTCTCAGTGCGGTACGCCAGCGCAACAGCCTGAGCCCTGACCTGCGTGAGTTGATCATCCTGCGGGTGGCCTGCCTCAACCGTGCGCCCTATGAGTACCAGGCCCATATCGAGCATGCCCAGAAGGCAGGCCTGTCCGATCTCAAGATCGAAGCGGTCAAGGAGGAAGGCATCTCCCAAGTCTTCAGCCCCATGGAGCAGCTTCTGCTGCAGCTCACCGACACCATGACCCGCGACATCGAGGTGCCCGACGAATTGTTTGCCCAGGTGGCGCAACATTACGCTGGCAAGGAACTGCTCGACCTGTGCATCACCATCGGCGCTTACAACATGGTGTCTCGGGTGCTGGTGGCTTTGCATATCGGGCACTGAGATGGCCGAACCCAGCACCGATTGTCTGCTGCTCAAGGCAACCGGTCCGGTTGCAGATGGCGCTGAGTCGCGCTGGGCCGAGGCGGTGCGCACCCTGCTGGGCAGCCCGGCCGATCTGTTTTGGGCCTACACCGCCAAGGCGGAAAACCAGCGCCCGATGCACCATGTGTACCTGCATTTGCCCAAGCCCATGACAATGGAGCGCACCCAGTTGGACCAGGCGCAGCAGCGCTGGCACGACCTGGCGGGCTGCAATGGGACGCTCTCGCGCCTGCACTGCGCCATGCGACTGCCCGGCGCCAGTGCCGGCGCCCAGGCCGGGGTGCACTATGTGGTGGAAACCGACCCCGAGGCTGGCTGGCACGAAGAGATTTTCCGCTGGTACGACCAAGAACACATGCCCGGGCTGGCCAGCGTGAGCGGCACCGTGCTGGCACAGCGCTTTGTCAACCTGGACCACTCGCCGCAGTCGTTTTCCTGCTACGACTTGCTGGGTACCGACGTGCTGGGCTCGCCGCCCTGGCTGGCGGTGCGCGGCACCGCCTGGAGCGATGTGTGCCGGCCGCATTTCACCAACACCTTGCGCACCATGTTTCAAACCATTCACCAAGGCTAATTCCGGAGACCAATCATGAGCCGTTCTGTTGCAACTATTTTTTCCCGCGCTCTGGCCATGCTGGCCCTGGCGGGCTACGCCTGGCCTGCACTGGCCGCCGAAGGCGACTACCCCAGCAAACCAATCACCATTGTGGTGGCCTATGCGCCGGGCGGCCAGGGTGACACCTTTGCCCGGCTGGTGGGCGACAAACTGAGTGCGGTCTATAAGCAGCCGGTGGTGGTCAACAACAAGCCTGGCGTTGCCGGCACGGTGGGTACCAGCATTGCTGCCAAATCCAAGAACGACGGCTACACCCTGTTCCTGGGGCAGACCGGCGAGATCACGGTCAACCGCCTACTGATCAAGGACCTGGGCTACGACCCGATCAAGGAGTTCACCCCGGTGGTACTGATCGGCAACGCCCCCCTGGTCATGCTCGCGCCGATGGACGCGCCCTACAACAATGTGGCCGAGTTCATCGCCCAGGCCCGCGCCAAGCCCGGCCAGTTCAGCTTTGGTTCGGTGGGTGCCGGCACGCCGGGGCATTTGTCGGCCACTGCCCTGGCTCTGGGCGGCAAGCTCGATATGGTGCATGTGCCCTACAAAGGTATCGGCCCGCTGATGGCCGACCTGATGGCCAATCGCCTGCAGGCCTTTTTCAGCAGTGCCTCGGCCGCGGTGCCCCAGGTCAAGGGGGGCAAGCTCAAAGCCCTGGCCGTCACCACCCCCCAGCGCATGAACTCCTTGCCCAATGTGCCCACCGTAGCCGAGTCAGGGCTGCCCGGCTTCAGCTACACCCTGTGGGGCGGCCTGTTTGCCCCAGTCGGCACACCTAAAAGCGTGATTGACAGCCTGAACAAGGAAACCAATGCGATTCTGGCCCTGCCCGAGGTGAAGTCGCGGCTCGATGCCGACAATGTATCGGTGCCGCGCAACACCCCCGAGGAATTTGCTGCGTATGTCAGGGCCGAAGCTGCCAAGTATGAAAAACTGGCCCAGGAAGCCAAACTCAAAGTTGAGTAAGCACTGATGAAAATTGTTGTTCTGCCGGGCGATGGCATCGGCCCTGAAACCACCGCGGTCACCGTGGAGGTGCTGCAGGCGGTGTCACGCCAGTTTGATCTCGGGCTGACACTCCTGCACGATGTGGCCGGCCATGACAGCCTGAAAAAGCACGGTAGCACCGTCACCCCGGCCCTGTTTGACAAGGTCAAACAGTCTGATGGCCTGATGCTGGGCCCCATGGCCACCTACGACTTCAAGGACGAAGCCAAGGGCGAGATCAACCCCTCGATGTTCTTTCGCAAGCACCTCGACCTGTTTGCCAATATCCGGCCGGCGCGCACATACCCCGGCGTGCGCACCATCACCCCGGAATTTGACCTGATCGTGGTGCGCGAGAACACCGAAGGCTTTTATGCCGACCGCAATATGGCGCAAGGCAATGGCGAAATCCTGGTCACCCCGGAGGTGGGCATCGCGCTGCGCCGCATCACCCGCAGCTGCTGCGAGCGCATTGCGCGCAGCGCCTTCGAGCTGGCCATGCAACGGCGCAAACATGTCACCCTGGTGCACAAGCACAATGTGCTGAAAATCACCGATGGCATCTTTCTCGATGCCTGCCGCGCGGTGGCCCGCGAATTTCCGCAAGTCACGGTGGATGATTTCATCGTAGACGCCATGATGGCCCATGTGGTGCGCTCACCCGCGCGCTTTGATGTGATCGTCACCACCAATATGTTTGGCGACATCCTGTCCGACCTCACCGCCGAACTCTCGGGCAGCATCGGCCTGGGCGGCTCTCTCAACGCCGGCCTTGACCACGCCATGGGCCAGGCCGCCCATGGTTCCGCCCCCGATATTGCCGGCAAGGACCTGGCCAACCCGCTGTCAGCCGTGCTGTCGGCGGCCATGCTGCTGCGCTGGCACGGCCAGCGCAAGCAGCTGGCGGCGTTTGGCGCGGCCGCGGGAGCCATCGAAAGTGCGGTAGCCAAATGCGTGGCCGAGGGCAACTCCACCCGCGATGTGGGCGGCAACCTGGGCACCCAGGCCACCGGCCAGGCCCTGGTCAAGCAATTGCTTCAAAGCTCCGCCAACTGAACGCCATTCAGTCGGCCAGCAGGCGTGCCACCCGCTCGGCAATCGCCAGCGAACTGGTCAGTCCGGGCGATTCAATGCCAAACAGGTTGACCAGCCCTGCCACCCCGTGCTGCGCTGGCCCCTGGATCACAAAGTCGTGCGCGCTTTCCTGCGGCGCATTGATCTTGGGCCGGATGCCTGCATAGCCCGCCTGAAGCGCGCCGTCCTGCAAAGCGGGCCAGTATTTGCGCACCTCGGCATAAAAGGCATCGCCGCGCGCCGGGTCCACCACCAGATCGTCGGCAGAGTCGACCCACTGCACATCGGGGCCAAACTTGGCCTGCCCGCCCAGATCCAGAGTCAGGTGCACCCCCAGGCCGGCAGCCTCAGGCACCGGGTAGATCAGGCGGGAGAATGGCGCGCGACCCGCCAGAGTGAAATAGTTGCCCTTGCAAAAATAGGCGGGTGGCACCTGCTCAGGCGCCAGCCCGGCAAACTGGCGCGCCAGCTGCGGCGCCAACAAGCCAGCGGCGTTCACCACACTGCGGGCCTGCAGGGCAGTGCCATCGCTTGACCAGAGAGCGATTCCATCACCCTGCACCTGGGCCCGGGCCAGGGGTGAGTTGAAGGCCACCAGGCCCCCGGCATGCTCCAGATCGCCCTGCAGCGCCAGCATGAAGGCATGGCTGTCGATGATGCCGGTGCTGGGCGAATGGATGGCCGCCACACACTGCAGCGCGGGCTCCATCGCCTGCGCCTGCGCCCGCGTCAGCAGTACCAGGTCATCCACCCCATTGGCCGCGGCCTTGGCAATGATGCCCTGCAGCTGCGCCACCTGGGCCTCAGAGGTGGCCACCAGCAGCTTGCCGCAACGGCGGTGCCCAACGCCGCGCGCCTGGCAGTAGTCATACAGCAGCTGCTTGCCCTGCACGCACAGCTGTGCCTTGAGCGAACCCTGCGGGTAATAAATGCCGGCATGGATCACCTCGCTGTTGCGCGAGCTGGTCATGGTGCCAATCGCCTCGGCCGCCTCCAGCACCAGCACCTCGCGCCCGGCCAGCGCCAGGGCACGTGCCACCGCCAGCCCCACCACGCCCGCGCCCACCACCACACAATCAACCTGTTCCATCAGCCACTCACTCCATCTTCAAACGCGGTGCGCCCGGCAATCCGCCCGAACACCAGGGCACGCAGCATGGCCACCGAATTCGGCGCTACACCATAGAAGTGGCCGGTGATCTCGCCCGCCGCATACAGGCCCGCAATCGGGCCCTGGGGCCCGAGCACCCTGGCCTGCACATCGGTCTGCAAGCCGCCAAAGGTATAGACCAGCGCGCCCTGCAGCGGCCAGGCCAGAAAGGGAGCGCGCACCAGGGGGCGCGCCCAGTTCGATTTGGGGGGCTGGCCCTCGGGCTGGCAGGCCAGGCCATCGGTGCGGCTGGCATCAAAGCGCTGGACATCACCGCTGCAGGCGGCATTGAAGCCCTGTACCGTGGCCAGCAAGGCGGGCGTCGGCACGCCAATCGCTTCGGCCAGCTCAGTCAGGCTGTCGGCCTGGATTGGCGGCACTTCAGAGCGGATGGCGCGCTGGTAATCGGGGATGTCGAGCAAGGCGGCATCGGCAATCGCGTAGGCGCGGCCCTGCGGGCAGCGTGTCTGCAGCTCATGCGACAGCGCCTCCCAGGTCTCGTGCATCAGCGCGGCGCCCTCGTCGAAAAAGCGCTGGCCCAGGGTGTTGAGCACCAGCCCAAAAGGATAGACCAGCACCACCGGCGCCGATTGCTGGCTGCGTGCGTCCACCGGCTCGGCATGGGCGCCCTGCCAATCGCCCGAGGGCAGTGCGCCAGCGGCCAGTGCGGCGCGAATGCCGGCACCATCGTTGTGGCCAGTGCCCGGTGAAATCAGGCGAAAGCCAGCGGCGGCCTGCCCCAGGTGCTTCGCCAGCATGTGGGCGTTGCCTTGAAAGCCGCCACAGGCCAGCACCACCGCATCGGCGCGCAGCGAGCTGGTCTGGCCCTGGCCCTGAACCATTTGGGTCGATACACCCTCCACTCCGCTCACCCTGCCCTGGTCTGTCAACAGGCCGGTGAGACGAAAATGCTGAACAAAATCGATCCCCAGCTGCCTGGCACGCTGGCGCAAGACCTGCAGCAGCGCTGCGCCCCCGCCAACAGGCTGGATGCGCGCCGGCCCCTTGGCCAGGTAATAAGGTGGGCTCTGGAATGTCACCCCCAGGCCTTGCAGCCAGCTGGCGGTGTCTGGGGCGTGTGCAGCCAGTTGCTCAAAATAAGCGGCATCCGCCCGACCGCCCGACTGGGCCAGCATCGACGCCACAAAGCCGGGCTCCACCTGAAAATCAGGCTGCAGGCGGATATTGGAAGGGCTCCAGCGGGTATTGCCCCCACTGTGCGGCTCGGACTGCCCATCCAGCAGGCTGACCGACAAGGGCTGCCCCATCTCTTGGGCGGCTTCCTTGGCCGAGATGGCAGCACTCAGACCTGCCGCGCCCTGGCCCACCACCCATAAACCTTTGTGTTTCATGCTGGCGGGATGTTAACCCGCACCGTGGCGCAGAATTTTCATGGGGCGAGCAGGCCAACAGGGGCGCCACACGCCCAAGCCATCTCAGCGCCCAGGCTCTCCTGTTTGCCCGATAGCGCCCGGGCCATCCGGCGCTGCGGGCGCGTCTGAAGCAGGGGCTTGAATGAGTGGCTCCAGAATATGGCTCTCGCTGTTGAAATTCGTCATGCCCGCGGCACTGATCGGCAGCTTGCCCACAGGCTCATCTTTGGCACCGAGGTCGGCCAGCGCCAGGCTGAGCTCCACAGTGAAGGTGCTGCCCACGCCCACAATGC
>JAFMJA010000057.1 GCA_017853735.1 Burkholderiaceae bacterium
ATTCCGGGCCTGGTGATGATGAGCGTGCTGCAAAATGCCTTTGCCAACAGCTCCTCATCCCTGATTCAAAGCAAGATCATGGGCAACCTGGTTTTTCTTTTGCTCACCCCCCTGTCACACTGGGCCTGGTTTTTTGCTTACATCGGATCTTCACTGATCCGTGGTCTGCTGGTGGGTAGCGGGGTGTTTTTGGTCACGACTCTATTTGTGGAGATGCATTTTGCTGCCCCCCTCTGGATTCTGATTTTTGCGGTGATGGGCTCAGCCCTGCTCGGCTCGCTGGGGCTGATCGCAGGCCTGTGGGCAGAAAAATTTGACCAGCTGGCGGCATTTCAGAACTTTGTCATCATGCCCATGACTTTTCTCAGCGGTGTTTTTTATTCGATTCATTCGCTGCCTGCGTTCTGGCAACAAGTCAGCCACCTCAACCCGTTTTTCTACATGATTGACGGTTTTCGCTTCGGCTTCTTTGGGGTCAGCGACACCTCGCCTTGGCTGAGCTTGCTCATTGTGGGCGCTGCACTTCTGGTCGCCGGCGGGCTGGCAGTGCACTTGCTACGTATCGGCTACAAAATAAGAGGGTAGGCCAAGCCATGACTTCTGACGAGCTGAAATCCCTGATCCTTGCGGGCCTGCCCTGCGAGCATATTGAACTCACTGGCGATGGGCGTCACTGGTATGCCACCATTGTTTCTGCCGAATTTGACGGTCTGCGACCCATAGCTCGGCACCAACGTGTTTATGCCACCTTGGGTAGCAAAATGCACACCGATGAAGTACACGCTTTGTCCATGAAAACCTTTACCCCTGCCGAGTGGGCGGCCCAGCGCTGAACAAGAATGGACAAGTTGCTCATCCGTGGCGGCCGACCTCTGCAGGGGCAGGTCCTTATTTCTGGCGCGAAAAATGCCGCATTGCCCGAGCTTTGCGCTGCGTTGCTGACTGCGCAACCTGTCAAACTTCACAATGTGCCTAGGCTGCAGGATGTGGCCACCATGGTGCGCCTGATACGCAATATGGGTGTGCAGGTTGACCTTGCTGACGATGGTACGGTCTGCATCGATGCCTCAGCGCTTGATCAACCGCAAGCCCCTTATGAGTTGGTCAAGACCATGCGCGCCTCGGTGCTGGCCCTGGGGCCCTTGCTGGCCCGTTTTGGCCGCGCCCGCGTTTCATTGCCCGGAGGGTGCGCGATTGGTTCGCGTCCTGTGGACCAGCATATCAAGGGCTTGCAGGCCATGGGGGCGCAGATTGCTGTCGAGCATGGCTACATGATCGCCTCTTTGCCGAGCGGGCGCAGCCGTTTGAGGGGTGCGCGTATCAGTACCGATATGGTGACTGTCACCGGCACTGAAAATCTCCTGATGGCCGCCTGCCTGGCTGAAGGGGAAACCATTCTGGAAAATGCCGCACAGGAGCCGGAAATACCTGATCTGGCAGAAATGCTGATTCGTATGGGCGCCAAAATCGAGGGCCATGGCAGCAGCCGGATACGGATTCAGGGGGTGAGCTCCTTGCAGGGCTGTGTGCATACGGTGGTTCCTGACCGAATTGAGGCAGGTACTTTTCTGTGTGCGGTTGCCGCTACAGGCGGGGATGTCTTTCTTAAAAACGGCCGCGCCGATCACCTGGATGCAGTGATTGAAAAGCTGACAGAGGCGGGCGCCAGTGTGCAAGCGCTGAGTGACGGAATCCGGATCCAGTCACAAGGGCGGCTCAAGGCGCAGAGTTTCCGCACCACCGAGTATCCTGGCTTTCCCACCGATATGCAGGCCCAGTTCATGGCACTCAATGCGATCTCGCATGGCACGGCTAAGGTGGTCGAGACTATTTTTGAAAATCGTTTCATGCATGTCAATGAGCTTGTCCGCCTGGGCGCGAATATCCAGATCGATGGCAATATTGCGGTCATGGAAGGATTGCCCCAGCTCTCAGGGGCTACGGTGATGGCGACCGATCTTCGTGCCTCGGCCAGCCTGGTGATTGCCGGGCTGGTGGCCGAAGGCGAGACCTTGGTCGATCGCATCTACCATTTGGACCGGGGCTATGACCGGATGGAGCTCAAGTTACGTGCGCTGGGGGCCGACATCGAGCGGGTCCACTGATTGCGCCCTCTGAGGTGCTCAGGCTGGATCCCTGTGCAAAGGCAGCTTCATGACTGGCCAGACAGTGGGCGCTTGCAGGTCATCTTGCGCATGAGAAAATCAATCACATGATCACATTAGCTTTGTCCAAGGGACGGATTTTTGAAGAAACCATGCCGTTGCTCCGGGCGGCAGGCATCTCGGTGCTTGACGACCCCGAAAAAACCCGCAAGCTGATCCTGGCGACCAACCAGAACGAACTCCGTGTGGTGTTGGTGCGCGCTTCTGATGTGCCAACTTATGTGCAATATGGTGGCGCCGACCTGGGCATCACCGGGCTGGATACGCTGATCGAGCATGGGGGCGATGGGCTGTATCAACCGCTGGATCTGCAAATTGCCAAGTGCCGTATCAGCGTGGCGGTTCGCGAGGGCTTTGACTATGTGGCCGCCGTGCGACAGGGCTCGCGCCTGAGCGTGGCCACCAAATATGTCGGGATTGCGCGAGAATTTTTTGCCACCAAGGGTGTCCATGTCGATCTGATCAAGCTCTACGGCAGCATGGAGCTCGCGCCTCTGACCGGGCTCTCCGATGCCATTGTCGACCTGGTCTCCACTGGCAATACGCTCAAGGCCAACCAGCTGGTCGAGGTGGAGCACATCATGGACATTTCCTCCCGCCTGGTGGTGAACCAGGCCTCGCTCAAACTCAAGCAAGCACCCTTGCGTCGCATCATCGATGCTTTTTCCGGGGCCCTGGAAGCCGCATGAGCCTGACTGCGCGGCCCTTGCGCCTATCCACCCGGCAGCCTGATTTCGAGGCGCGCTTCAGCCAGCGCCTGCATTGGTCGCAGGACACAGATGCTTCGATCGAGAGCCGGGTTGCCGACATACTCAGTGCCGTCCGGCAGCGCGGCGATGAAGCAGTGCTGGAATACACGGCCCGCTTTGATGGCCTGCAGGCTGAATCGCTCAAGCAATTGGAGCTGGACCAGGCAGAGCTGCAAGCCGCTCTCGACGGTTTGGCTGTTGAGCAGCGCCAAGCGCTGCAGGCAGCTGCCCAGCGGGTACGCAGTTACCACGAAGCGCAAAAGCGTGCCTGTGGTGAAAGCTGGAGCTATCGCGATGCTGAGGGCACCCTGTTGGGTCAGAAAGTCACCCCGCTGGATCGGGTGGGCATCTACGTGCCCGGTGGTAAAGCAGCCTACCCATCCTCGGTGCTGATGAATGCCATTCCCGCCCATGTGGCTGGCGTGGCGGAAATCATCATGGTGGTGCCGACTCCCAAAGGGGAGAAAAACCCCCTGGTGCTGGCCGCAGCCTGCGTGGCCGGGGTTTCACGCGCTTTCACCATTGGTGGCGCCCAGGCGGTGGCAGCCCTTGCCTTTGGCACCGAGACCATCCCGGCAGTGGACAAGATCACCGGCCCAGGCAATGCCTATGTGGCCAGCGCCAAAAGGCGGGTGTTTGGTCAGGTGGGTATTGACATGATTGCCGGCCCGAGCGAGATCCTGGTGCTCGCCGACGGCACAACGCCGCCTGAGTGGGTCGCCATGGATTTGTTCTCCCAGGCCGAGCATGACGAGCTGGCCCAGAGCATTTTGCTTTGTCCGGATGCCAATTACCTCGATGCAGTTCAACTGGAAATCGACCGCTTGCTGCCGCAGATGCCACGCAGCGCCATCATTGCCAAATCGCTGAATGACCGGGGAGCGCTCATCCAGACGCAAGATATGCAGGAGGCCTGCGCCCTATCCAACCGGATAGCGCCCGAACACCTGGAGGTTTGCAGCCGCGATCCCCAGCGCTGGGAGCCCATGCTCAAGCACGCAGGCGCCATCTTTCTTGGGGCCTGGACCAGCGAGTCCTTGGGTGATTATTGTGCTGGCCCCAACCATGTGCTACCCACCAGCGGCACAGCCCGTTTCTCCTCGCCTTTGGGTGTTTACGATTTTCAAAAGCGCAGCAGCCTGATCGAGGTCAGTGAGCAAGGTGCTCAATCCTTGGGACGCATTGCCTCCGTGCTGGCCCATGGCGAGGGCCTGCAGGCGCATGCCCGGGCAGCTGAAATGCGACTGAAAGCGGGCAAGCCATGACCCACCGGGCCGCAACACCGTCGACCAGATTTGCGTAATGCCAACCCCATTGAACACATGAGCTCTGACCCACCGAAATGGCAAGCCCGCATTCGCCAGGATGTACAGGGCATGCACGCCTATGCCATCCAGGACTCGGCAGGCTTGGTCAAGCTCGATGCGATGGAGAATCCCTACAGCCTACCTCCGGAGCTGCAGGACCTACTGGGGCAGCGACTGGGTCGCCTGGCGCTCAACCGTTATCCCGATGCCCGGGTGAATGACTTGCGCGCTGCTTTGGCCGCCTATGCGCGTATGCCTGAGGACTATGCGCTGATCCTGGGAAACGGCTCGGACGAGCTGATCTCACTGTTGGCCTTGGCCTGTCATATGCCTGGCGCCTCGGTGTTGGCGCCCGTGCCGGGTTTTGTCATGTATGCCATGAGCGCCCAACTCCAAGGCCTGGCCTTTCATGGTGTGCCGCTGACAGCGGATTTCGAGCTGGACGAGTCGGCCATGCTGTCTGCAATTGAGCAACATCAGCCAAGCCTCACCTACCTGGCTTATCCCAATAATCCGACCGCCAATTTATGGGATGAAGGCGTCATCACACGCGTGATAGACGCCGTCGGCCAGCAAGGTGGTCTGGTGGTGGTCGATGAGGCCTATCAGCCCTTTGCCGCGCGCAGCTGGCTGGAGCGCCTGCGCGCCCAGCCGCAGGCCCAAGGACATGTGTTGCTGATGCGAACACTCTCCAAATTTGGGTTGGCCGGAGTTCGCCTGGGCTATCTGATGGGCCCCAAGGCGCTGATCGCCGAAATTGACAAGGTTCGCCCACCCTATAACGTGAGCGTGCTCAACTACGAGTGTGCATTGTTTGCGTTGGAACATGCCCAGGTGTTTGCCCAACAGGCCAAGGAAATCAAGGCGCAGCGTGCTAAGATTTTTCAGGCGCTGACGGCCTTGCCCCAGGTGCGTGCCTGGAACAGTGAGGCCAATATGATCCTGATACGTGTTCCCAACGCAGGTCAAACTTTCCAGGGCATGAAGTCGCGTGGCGTGCTCATCAAGAATGTTTCAGGCTTGCACCCATTGCTTGCCAATTGCCTGCGTCTGACGGTGGGCACGCCTGAAGAAAACCAAGTTATGCTGGCTGCGCTGAAAGATTCGCTATGAGTTCACCCCGTACCGCAGAGGTTAGCCGCAACACGGCCGAAACACAGATCACAGTCAAGCTCAACCTGGACGGTTCCGGCCGGGCGCAGCTGGCGACAGGGATTGGCTTTTTTGATCATATGCTCGATCAGATTGCCCGCCATGGGCTGATCGATCTGGATGTCCAAGCACATGGAGATCTGCACATTGACGGCCACCATACCGTGGAGGATGTTGGCATCACCCTGGGCCAGGCCGTGTCAAAAGCGGTGGGCGATAAAAAAGGCATCCGGCGCTACGGCCATGCCTACGTTCCATTGGATGAGGCGCTCTCGCGGGTGGTGATTGATTTTTCGGGTCGCCCGGGGCTGGTCATGCATGTGCCTTTCAAGAGCGGCATGATTGGCACCTTCGACAGCCAGTTGACCTTCGAATTCTTCCAGGGATTCGTCAACCACGCGTTCGTCACATTGCACATTGACAACCTGCGTGGTGAGAATGCACACCATCAGGCTGAGACGGTGTTCAAGGCCTTTGGCCGGGCCCTGCGCGCTGCTCTGGAAATCGATCCCCGTGCCCCGGTGGCCATCCCTTCGACCAAAGGCTCGCTCTGACCTGCATGAGCTCTGTGGGTACAAAAACTGTGGCCGTTGTCGATTACGGCATGGGCAATTTGCGCTCCGTATCGCAGGCTGTGCAGGCGGCGGCTTTGGACAGTTCCTGGAAGGTGCAGATCACGTCAGTGCCGGGCGAAGTGCGCGCCGCCCATAAGGTGGTGCTACCCGGCCAGGGGGCCATGCCAGACTGTATGCGTGAATTGCGCGACTCTGGCTTGCGTGATGCGGTGCTGGAAGCAGCCAGGAACAAACCCCTTTTTGGGGTCTGTGTCGGCATGCAAATGTTGCTTGACCATAGCGCCGAGGGCGATACCCCTGCGCTGGGCTTGATTCCTGGCGAAGTGCTCCGTTTTGACCTGGCCGGGCGATTGCAGCCCGACGGCAGCCGTTACAAAGTGCCACAAATGGGTTGGAACCAGGTCTGGCAAACCTTGTCCGTCAATGAGGTTCACCCGGTCTGGAGTGGCGTTCCAGATGGGAGCTGGTTTTATTTTGTGCATAGTTTTTATGCCAAACCGTCTGATGCGCGCCACACCGCGGGAGAAGCTGACTACGGCGAACGCTTCACAGCGGCCATCGCACGCGATAATATTTTCGCCACCCAATTCCATCCTGAAAAAAGTGCAGCCCACGGCCTGGCCTTGTATCGCAACTTCCTACAATGGAGCCCCTGACCAGGCCCTGTGCCAGATCGGTACAAGACGGCCTGTTTCAACCTTGACAGCAACATGTTGCTCATCCCTGCCATCGACCTGAAAGACGGTCAATGTGTTCGCCTGAAACAGGGCGACATGGATCAATCGACCATTTTTGGTGAAGACCCTGCGGTCATGGCGCGCGCCTGGGTCGATAAAGGTGCGCGTCGGTTGCACCTGGTTGACCTCAATGGCGCGTTTGCCGGGCAGCCAAAAAACGAGCAGGCCATCCGCGCCATTCTGAAAGAAGTGGGCAGTGAAGTGGACGTCCAATTGGGAGGTGGCATACGCGACCTGGACACCATCGAGCGTTATCTCGACGCGGGCTTGCGCTATGTCATCATTGGCACGGCTGCGGTCAAGAATCCGGGCTTTTTGCAAGACGCGTGCACTGCTTTTGGAGGCCACATCATCGTAGGCCTGGATGCCAAGGACGGAAAAGTGGCCACTGACGGATGGAGCAAGCTGACCCGTCATGAGGTGGTCGATCTGGGCAAGAAGTTCGAGGGCTATGGCGTCGAATCCATCATTTACACCGACATTGGCCGCGATGGCATGCTCGCTGGCATCAATATTGAGGCGACGGTCAAATTGGCGCAGGCCCTGACCATCCCCGTGATTGCATCCGGCGGCCTCAAGGGCATCACTGACATCGAAGCTTTGTGTGAGGTAGAGGATGAAGGTGTCGAAGGGGTGATCTGCGGGCGCGCCATCTATACCGGCGACCTTGACTTTGAAGCTGCCCAGATCCGCGCTGACGAGCTGAATGGCTGAGGCGTTCGCCAACGAGGAAGTCCTCTGTCATGGACTGGCCTGCCGCCGGTTGAGCTTTGCCAATGGTGACTCGGTCACAGTGGCTCAGCACGGTGCCCATGTACTCTCCTGGATTTGCGAAGGACGGGAAAGGCTTTTTTTGAGCCCGCGCAGCAAGTTTGATGGGCGCGCCGCCATCCGTGGTGGGGTGCCTATTTGCTTTCCCCAGTTCAATCTGCGCGGCAATTTGCCCAAGCATGGGTTTGTGCGCAACCTGCCGTGGCAGTTCCTGGCGCCCTATGAGGCAGGGCCTGCATCAGCAGGCTTGGCTTTGCAGCTCCAATCCAGTGAGGCGACGCGCTCCCATTGGGGGTGTGAGTTCGAATTGCGCTATACCGTGGAACTGCATCCACGCTCCCTGCAGTTGACGCTGGCCTTGCGCAACCGTGGTACGACAGATCTGTCCTTTACCGGGGCATTGCACACCTATCTCAAGGTGCAGGACATATCCAGGACCATCCTGCTCGGCCTGGCGGGGCAGTCGCAATGGGATGCGCTGACCGATCAACATGGACTGGGCGAACCTGCTATCAGTTTCTCCGCTGAATTTGACCGGGTCTATGAGGCGTCCAAACATCCGCTTGAACTGTCTGATGGGGTGTGCCGTCTGCAGATCACGCAAAGCCCCAGCCTGACCAATACCGTGGTCTGGAACCCCGGTGCCGAAAAATGCGCGACCCTGACGGATATGCCCTCAGACGGTTGGCGACAGATGCTGTGTGTCGAGGCGGCTCAAGTCTTTCAGGCGTGCCAGGTCGGCCCTGGTGAAAGCTGGCGGGGATGGCAGAGGCTTACCCTGTTGTGAGCTCGCCCCTCTCTAAAATGCAGATATGTTAGCCAAACGAATCATTCCATGTCTTGACGTGACTGGCGGCCGAGTGGTCAAAGGCGTCAACTTTGTCGAGCTTCGGGATGCTGGAGATCCAGTTGAAATCGCTGCGCGATACAACGAACAAGGCGCTGATGAGCTGACATTCCTTGACATCACCGCCACCAGCGACGGAAGAGATCTCATTTTGCATATCATCGAGGCGGTGGCTTCCCAGGTGTTTATCCCGCTCACAGTAGGTGGCGGGGTGCGCACAGTGGACGATGTGCGGCGCCTGCTCAACGCCGGGGCTGACAAAACCAGTTTTAACTCGGCTGCCATCGCCAACCCGCAGGTGATCCGGGAAGCTTCGGCCAAATATGGTTCCCAATGCATTGTGGTGGCCATCGATGCCAAGCGCCGTCATGGTCAGGAAATCTTGGACCATGGCGAGGGTTGGGATGTCTACAGCCACGGGGGACGCAAGAATACAGGGCTTGATGCGGTGCGCTGGGCCAAGCAGATGACCGACTACGGAGCCGGGGAAATTTTGCTCACCAGCATGGACCGTGACGGCACCAAAACCGGTTTTGACCTGGAGTTGACGCGTGCAATCAGTGATGCGGTCAGTGTGCCGGTGATCGCCTCTGGCGGGGTGGGCAATCTTGACCATATGGTGGAAGGCATCAGGGTCGGTCGTGCCGATGCGGTGCTGGCCGCCAGCATCTTTCACTACGGCGAATACACCATCACCCAGGCCAAGCAGCGCATGGCGGCGGCAGGCATACCGGTGCGGATCGAGTCTCAAGTTTGAATTTTCTCCCTCTCCCGCGGGTTGAGGCTTGTTTTCGCGACCACAAAGGCAAACCGCGGTGGGGCTGGCTGCACAGGGTGCGAGCAAAAATCCTCAGCTGGCATGCCCAGACCGGCTGCACAGCTGGCAGCACGAGAGAGGTGAGATTTCGCGCGACAATACATCCATGAACTGGCTGGACGAGATCAAATGGGACGCGCAAGGCTTGGTGCCGGTGATCGCGCAGGAGCATGTGAGCAAGGATGTGCTGATGTTAGCCTGGATGAACCGCGAGGCCTTGCTCAAGACCGCCGATCTCGGCCGCGCGGTCTATTTCAGTCGTTCACGGGGCAAGCTCTGGTTCAAGGGCGAGGAGTCGGGCCATGTGCAGACTGTCCATGAAATACGGCTTGATTGCGACAACGATGTGATCCTGCTGCTGGTCACGCAACAGGGCCATGAGCCTGGCATTGCCTGTCACACTGGGCGGCATAGCTGCTTTTTCAGCGTGCTCCAAAATGGCCGCTGGCAGGCAGTCGACCCGGTCTTGAAAGATCCTGCCACCATTTACAAGTGAAAACCATGTCTGACAACAGGGATTCCACGGATACCTTGGCCCGTTTGGCTGAAGTCGTAAGAGGCCGCCTGCCTGCGCATGGCGGCGATCCAGAGAAAAGCTATGTGGCCCGATTGCTGCACAAGGGGCCGGAGGCCTTCCTCAAAAAGATTGGTGAAGAGGCCACCGAGGTCGTCATGGCGGCCAAGGAGGCCGACCATGGGGGCGACACAATCCATCTGGTCAGGGAGATGGCTGATTTGTGGTTTCACAGTCTGATTGTCCTGGCCCACTATGGCCTCACACCCTCGGACGTCTTGGCTGAGCTGGAGCGTCGAGAAGGCACCAGCGGCCTGGAGGAAAAAGCCTTGCGCAAAATGCAGTCTGGTGAGGGTCAGGCGCAATGAAAGGCCCCCGGCTTGCGCCAGGCCATCGGTTTGCATGCCTAGGCATAGTGCGGACACGGCCCTGCCGGGTGGCCGCTGATCGCATGACATAAGCTTTGGGAGCTGCGCCAATGCCCCAGACTGAAGGAGAGAAGCTTCAATCACTGGCCACGGTGGGCACGCTCAGTTATGTCTTGCACCTGATCGTGGCGGTGGGGGCCCTGGTGCCTGGCGCTCAGATCAGCCCGGTGCTGTTGATCGTGGCGCTGGTCATTGATTTGGCCAAGCGCGAGGATGCCGCCGGGACCTGGCATGAATCGCATTTTCGCTGGCGTATCCGTACCGTGCTGATCGTGGCCCTGCTTTACGCATTGACGCTGCCCCTCTGGTTTTTACTGATTGCCCCGGGGTGGCTGGCCTGGCTGGCAATTTCAATCTGGTTTCTCTGGCGCATCGTGCGCGGCATGATGTGCATGAACAAAGGTCTTTCCATGGAGATTGAACAATGACTGTCGTGAAGCACAGCGACCCCAACTGCATCTTCTGCAAAATTGCAGCTGGCCAGATCCCCGCCCAAAAAGTCTACGAAGACGCGGACATCTTGGCTTTTCACGACATCCAGCCATGGGCACCGGTGCACTTTCTGCTGATCCCCAAGATGCATATTCCTTCCATGGCGCAGCTTGGACCAGAGCACCAGGAGGTGCTTGGCCGAATGATGGTCTTGGCGCCAAGACTGGCGCTGGAGCAAGGCTGCCAGCCCTACCCGGAGGGAGGTTATCGCATCCTTTGCAATACTGGCGTCCATGGCGGGCAGGAGGTACATCACCTGCACATTCATCTGATCGGTGGACCCAGGCCCTGGCGCAAGGGTTGATTCTGCTGCCCATCTGCCAAGCCCGCATAACATGATTAAAATGATCTGATATGTGAGGAGATTTCTATGGGTTCGTTTTCCATTTGGCATTGGCTGATCGTGCTGTTGATCGTGATCATGGTTTTTGGCACCAAGAAGCTGAAAAACCTGGGTAGTGATCTTGGTGGTGCGGTCAAGGGCTTCAAGGACGGCATGAAGGAGGGTGGCTCCGCCGAGGACAAGACAGCCCCCCCTGCGCAGGTGACCAGCACTTCCCCGGCAACCGAAAAGACCACGATCGACGTCGAAGCCAAGACCAAGTCCTGAGACATGGCCCCAAGCTTGTCACTGCGTGTACTGCGCTTCCCCCGGGAGGCGCGTTTTGCTTTGGAGCGGCCTGTCGGCAAAACTGGTCCTGTTCGACTTAGATGATTGATCTTGGCATTTCCAAAATGGCGCTGATCGGCGCTGTGGCGCTGATCGTGATCGGGCCGGAAAAGTTGCCCCGTGTAGCCCGAACCCTGGGCGCGCTGTTTGGCAAGGCCCAGCGCTATGTGGCTGACGTGAAGGCCGAAGTCAACCGCTCGATGGAGCTTGACGAATTGAAAAAAATGAAAGAATCAGTGGAAGGTGCTGCACGTGAGGTGGAAAGTTCGATTCAGACCACGGCCACTGATTTTGAACAGAGTTGGTCTGAGGCAACGGCCGGTCTGGAATCGAGCCCGCTGAGCACGCCCCTTGGTTCAGACTCTCCCCAATATCGGCACCCCAAAAAAAACTGGCGCCTCAAGCGCGGTGCTACACCAAACTGGTACAAGGCTCGGCAAGGCGTTCGAACTCGCGCCTTGTCCGGTGCAGCACGGGTGGCGCGTTTTCGGCCGCAAAAACTCAATTGATTCTGAATGATCGCCCAGCTAGAAACTTAGGGCGAGACGCATACTGAATGGCTGACCCTCAATCCAAAGAAGACGAACTCGCCGGCACAGAGCAGCCTTTTGTGCAGCATCTGATCGAATTGCGCGATCGCCTGGTGAAGTCGATGGTCGCGATGGCGATCATGACCGCGCTGCTCGCTCTCTATCCTGGGCCAGGGGCTCTTTACGACCTGCTGGCTGCTCCCCTGGTGGCCCATTTGCCCAAGGGCGCCACCCTGATTGCCACCTCGGTGATCTCGCCCTTTATGGTGCCCCTCAAAATCAT
>JAFMJA010000318.1 GCA_017853735.1 Burkholderiaceae bacterium
ATCGTTGCTGAAGACGTCGAAGGCGAAGCCCTGGCTACCCTGGTGGTCAACACCATTCGCGGCATCCTCAAAGTGACCGCGGTCAAAGCCCCTGGATTTGGCGATCGCCGCAAAGCCATGCTGGAAGATATTGCCATCCTGACAGGCGGCAAGGTGATTGCAGAAGAAGTTGGTCTGTCGCTGGAAAAAGTGACGCTGGCTGATCTGGGCCAAGCCAAACGTGTCGAGGTGGGCAAAGAGAACACCATCATCATTGATGGCAATGGCGCTGCCGCCGACATCGAAGCCCGTGTCAAGCAGATCCGTGTCCAGATCGAAGAGGCCACCAGCGACTACGATCGTGAAAAGCTGCAAGAGCGTGTGGCCAAACTGGCCGGCGGGGTTGCTGTGATCAAGGTTGGTGCTGCCACCGAAGTTGAAATGAAGGAAAAGAAGGCTCGTGTGGAAGACGCCTTGCATGCTACCCGCGCTGCCGTTGAAGAAGGTATTGTGGCTGGCGGTGGCGTTGCTCTGCTGCGTGCACGTCAAGCTGCTGGCACGATCAAGGGCGACAACCCCGATCAGGATGCTGGCATCAAATTGGTGCTCAAAGCAGTTGAATCGCCTCTGCGTGAAATCGTTTTCAACGCTGGTGGCGAAGCCAGTGTGGTGGTCAATGCTGTTCTGGCTGGCAAAGGAAACTATGGCTTCAATGCTGCCAACGACAGCTATGGTGACATGATCGAAATGGGCATTTTGGATCCCACTAAAGTGACCCGCACTGCCCTGCAAAATGCAGCGTCGGTGGCATCTCTGATGCTGACCACCGAGTGCATGGTCGCTGAGGCGCCGAAAGACGAATCTCCTGCACCGGCCATGCCTGGCGGCATGGGTGGCATGGGCGACATGGGTATGTGACAGCTCAGCAGGCTTGAGGGAGTCAATCCCTCTGCTGCTGCCCAAAACCCGCGATGCCATTGGCTTCGCGGGTTTTTTTATTACGGTTTTGTAAGGTAGCTGTGACAGCCCGCCCCGCTAGCTGCGCAACTGATGCAATAGGCCAGCACTGGAGGCATCCAGACCCGAGTCAGAGCCACTGGACAGACGCGCCGACATGTCTTTGGCCAATACTTTACCTAACTCAACTCCCCACTGGTCAAAACTATTGATTCCCCAGAGTGAACCAGTGACAAAGACACGATGTTCATTCAAGGCGATGAGAGCGCCTAGGCTGGCCGGGCTCATGTCCTCCAGCAAAATGAAAGTGCTGGGGCGATTGCCACTCATTTCGCGGTGCGAGTCCGAAGTCGCTTGCCCCATCATCAAGGCTCTGGCTTGAGCCAGGGCATTGGCTATCACGATTCGATGTTGCGACTTCAGGCCAGGCGGCGGTTTTTTTACGGCCACAAACTCTACCGGAATGATGTCAGTTCCCTGGTGCAACAGCTGGAAATAGGCATGCTGCCCGTTCGCCCCCAGTTCACCCCAAACGACTGGGGCAGTCTGATAGGCCACTGGCTCACCGCACAGATCGACGGATTTTCCGTTACTTTCCATTTCCAGCTGCTGCAGGTATGCAGGCAGGCGTCGCAAGCCCCTGTGGTAGGGGGCAATGTTGCGACTGCCGAATTTGAAAAAATTTCGATACCACAGGTCAATCACTGCAAGCCTTATCGGCAAATTTCTTTCCACCGGCGTCAAGCGGAAGTGCTCATCCATCTCATGCGCCCCAGCCAGCATTTCGCGGAAACGCTCTTGGCCAATCGATATTGCAATGGGTAGCCCGATGGCTGACCACATGGAGTACCGACCACCCACCCAGTCCCAAAATCCGAAGCTGTTCTGGATACCAAATGCTTGCGCGGCTTCAACATTGCTAGTCACTGCACAGAAATGCTCGGCAACTTCTCGCCCCCCCTGGGCGACAAACCATTCTCTTGCCGATTGGGCATTGGTGATGGTTTCCTGAGTGGTGAAGGTTTTGGATGCCACCACAAACAAGGTGCTGTTTGCCTGCACCTGATCCAGCACTGCTCCCAGTTCCACTCCATCCAGACTAGATACAAAATGAAAACGTTTTTTGGGATGCTTGTGCGTGACCAAGGCCTGGATAGCAAGCACCGGCCCCAGGTCTGACCCGCCTATGCCAATATTGACAATATCCGTAATGCTGTCGTCTGACCGAATTCGCTCTGCATAAGCCAACATACGGTCCAATGTCTGATGGACCTCCTGGAGTTGATTGAGCAGACCGTTCGTTAAATTTTTATTTCCATGCGGCCAGCGCAGCAAGAAGTGCATGGCAGCCCGCTTTTCGGTCGAGTTGATCTTCTCTCCAGAAAACATCTCTTCGCGATGCTGCAATACGCCAGATTCCTCAACCAGCCCATACAGCAACTGTTGCGATTTTTCATCGATTAGGTTCTTGGACAAATCCACAAACATGTGTGGCGCAGATTGACTAAACTGCTCGAATCGATCTGTCTTCGATCCAAAGGCGGCATGTAGATTGAATGCCTTCCCATGGCTTGAATAATAGGCCTGCAAATTAACCCACGCCCGAGTTTGATCGCAGCGGGTGCGTTTCATGTTTTAGCGGGCTCGCAGAAGATCGAAAAGCTTATTCGTATCTGCCACAAAGCTGCGAATGCCTTCAGCCAGTTTTTCTGTTGCCATGGCATCTTGGTTGAGGTCGAAACGAAATTTCGATTCATTGAGCTCAACCTTG
>JAFMJA010000319.1 GCA_017853735.1 Burkholderiaceae bacterium
GAGCCGATCAATGGCATTAAGGTCGAGCTCAATTTTGCCTGGCACGAAGCCGCCCGCATCGGTCGCGTCCCGGGCTGGACCGACGCAGGTCAAAACACCAAGCCAGTCAACGAAGTGGTGAACTGAACCCTAGCAACCTAGAACAGAAAGTTTGAGAATGAAATACCAGGCAGTTCGTGTTCACCGCGCAGGTGGCCCTGAGGTTTTGCAGGTGGAGGAGCTTGAGCTGCCTTCGCCGGGCCCGGGAGAGGTGCAGATTCGGCACACCGCGATCGGATTTAATTTTCAGGACATCTACACCCGTTCCGGCATGTACCCCGCTCCCATGCCCACCGGGCTGGGTACCGAAGCGGTTGGTGTGGTGCTGGCGGTGGGTAGCGGTGTCCATGATTTCAAGGTGGGCGAGCGGGTTTGCTATGCCAGTGGCCCTGCCCTGGGCGCGTGTGCCAGCCATCGCAATTACCCGGCAGCCCGCTTGCTGCATGCGCCCGAGGGGCTAAGTGACGAACAGATCGCTGCCAGCCTGCTCAAGGGCATGACAGTTGAATACCTCCTGCAGCGCTGCTATCCGGTAAAAGCTGGCCAGTTTGTGCTGATGCATGCCGCTGCTGGTGGGGTGGGTTTGTTGGCCGGCCAGTGGGCCAGGCAGATGGGCGTGCGCATGATTGGCGTGGCCGGCGGGCAGGACAAAGTCAAGCTGGCGCTGGCCAATGGCTATGAGTTCTGCCTGGATCGGCGCACCGAAGATATCGTGGCGCGGGTCAAGGAAATCACGGGTGGCTCAGGCGTGCCTGTGGTGTACGACTCGGTGGGCAAAGATTCTTTTGAGCAGTCGCTCAACAGCCTGGCGCCGCGCGGCTATTTTGTGTCCTTTGGCACCACCACCGGCGCGCCACCGCCAGTGGCTGCCGCGACCTTGCAGAAAATGGGCTCGCTCTATTTCACCCGGCCCACGCTGGTGACCTACACCGCATCCACCCAGGAATTGCGCGATTCTGCCGCTGAGGTGTTCAAGCGCCTGGCCCAGGGCGTGATCAAGGTCTCGATCAACCAGCGCTACCCCTTGGCTGATATTGCCCGGGCCCATGCCGAACTGGAGGGCGGGCGCACCACCGGATCCTCGATCATCGTGCCTTGAGATCGTGAATAAAAAGGCCAGCCAGGGTGCAAAGCGCCAGTAAGCCAAACCAGATGAGGACGGGTTGATTGCGTCCTTTGTGTTAAACCAACCTTGACAGGAGACATGACATGACCAGAAACTTTAAAAACACCTTGCTAGCGACTTTGCTCGGTCTGGCCAGTATCACGGCCGCGCATGCCGAAAACATCAAGCTGCGCATCGCATCAGGACATCCCGCGGTGAACACCTATGTCAACCTGATGCAGAACTTCTTTGTGCCCGAGGTTTCCAAGCGGGTGGCCCAGCGCACCAGCCACAAGGTTGAATTTGTCGAAGGGTATGGAGGCTCCATGGTCAAGGTGGCCGACACCCTGGAAGGGGTGCAGTCGGGCATCATTGATATCGGTGGCTACTGCTTCTGTTTTGAGCCTTCCAACCTGCCGCTCAATGCTTTCCAGGTTATGCTGCCCTTTGGCACCATGAGCCCGGAGAAAAGCGTCAAGCTGGCACGCGCCGTCTATGACAAGGTGCCCTATCTGTCCAAAGTATTTGAAGACAAGTACAACCAGCAATTGCTGGCCCTGATTGCCGACAATGGCTACAACCTGGGCACCACCTTCGAATGGAACACAGTGGCCGACCTTAAAGGTCGCAAAATCGCCGGGGCTGGCCTGAACCTCAAGTGGCTCGAATACGCGGGCGCGGTGCCAGTGCAATCTTCATTGCCCGAGGCCTATACCTCGATGCAGACCGGGGTTTACAACGGCTGGATCATGTTCCCTTCCGGCTGGGTCAATTTCAAACTGGGCGAGGTGGCCAAGCATTACACCGAAGTCGGTTTTGGCTCGATCACCTGGCACGGCCTGACCATCAACAAGGCACGCTTTGCCAAACTGCCCAAGGATGTGCAGGCCATCGTGCTGGAAGTGGCCAAGGAATATGAAGCGATGACCGGCAAGGTCAATGAGGAAAACTATCCCAAGCAGCTGGTCCAGCTCAAGGCCTCGGGGGTGACGGTCAAATCGGTGCCCTCATCGGTGCAGGTGGATTGGGCCAACTCTCTCAAGGGCTGGCCACAAACCTTGGCCACTGAACTAGACCAGAAAGGCCTCCCAGCATCCCAAGTGCTCAAGGTGGCATTGGAAGAGGCTGAGAAACTTGGCCATAAATGGCCGGTTCGTTATCAGGTCAAGTAAGACGCACCTGATCTGATCCCTGCGGCATGGACTTGCCGCAGGGGCCCTTGGATTTTTAGATCTAGCTTATGTTGTCTCGCATCAACAATTGGCTGACGCAGGCTCTGCTGATCTGCGCCGCGGTGCTGGCCTTTCTCTTGTGTTTTCTGGTGGTCGCCGATGTCAGCGGGCGGGTGTTGTTCAACAGTCCGGTTAAAGGGACGCCCGAGATTGTGTCCTTTTCGATCGTCATCATCTGCTACTTGCAAGCGGGCTATGCCATCCGCTCGGGCGGGATGTTGCATGTAGATACCTTTGTCAAATGGCTGTCGCCGGCTGCTCAAAGCTGGATGGCGGCCCTGGGTGCCCTGATCGGCATGTGTTTCTTCGCCTTT